>DATJOH010000240.1:0-8060 GCA_035507235.1 Acetobacteraceae bacterium | reverse complement strand
CGCAACTCGGTGCGGGCCAGGAATGCACCGATGCATTGGTGCGGGCCGCGACCGAAAATCATGCTTTTCTTGTCGGCGCGCTTGAAATCCACGGCAAGTGGATCGGGGTAATGGCGCGGATCAATGGAGGCGGCGGTATTGGAAACAAATATGATGTCGCCGGCTTTGAACAGGATGTCCTTGTACGTCACATCCGTTGTGGCGACGCGGGCCATGTTGGAAAGAGAGAAGCGACGCAGCATTTCCTCGAGTGCTTCATTGATCAAAGCGGGGGTTTCGATGAGCTGCCGACGGTGCGTGGGGCTCTCGGCGAGAAAACGGACGATGAAGCCAAGCATGCTGGCCACCGTGTCCAGGCCCGCGGCAATAAGGAGGCTGCCGAGGCCGACGATTTCGTCGTCCGTCATAGGACGGCCGCCGTCGACGCGGGCTTGCATGATGGAGCTGAAGACATCGGTGCCGGGTTTGGCTTTACGGGCAGGCAGGATGTTGTCCCGGATATAGGCGACCAGCTTATAGAAAGCTTCGGCCTGGCTTCGCTCGTCCACGGATCGGACGATGTCCTCCGAAAGCGGCATCAGTGTGGGCACGTCCGCCTGCGGGATGCCGAGCAGGCGGACGAGGATAATGATCGGCATCTTTTGTGCGAATTCGACAACGAAGTCGCACTCACCGGCGCCAATGAAGCTGTCGATCAGCTCTGTGGTAAGGTGCCGCGCCATCTGTTCGAGATTGCCGATGGATTTCGGCGTGAAGAACGGTGCCAGCGCATTGCGGAAATCCTTGTGGATGGAGCCATCATATTCTTGTAACGGAATGATGAAGGGGTTAACCGGCACGGTTGCGTGGCGGCTGGAGAAAAGCTCGGGATTGCGATAGACGTAATCGAGATCTTCGTAACGACTGAAGACCCAATGGCCGCCATGCAGGGGCGTGTAAAAGATGTCCGGCCCATCGTGAAGGCGCGCGAAATGGAGATAGGGATCGGATTCGCCCTGCATGTCCGCCCAGTCATAGTGACGAACAAGATGCGCCGGTACGTGGTCGGGAATTGCGAGATCTGGCATGTGCTTAATCACGATCCGAGTGATGGCGGCCGGCGGCGGGCAGGTGACATTCGCGCCTGGTGTCGATTGCGTCAATACTGTATGCATGCGGTCGATATCGCCGGCAGGCTCAGATAATGCGCGCGGCGGCAATGTAATGAGGGTCGGCTTCGGCGCGGTGAAGGCCACGCCGAGCGAACGGCAACGGTGAGAGCGCGCAGCATGGAGAAACATTTCGTCGAACTCACCGTCGCGAACGGCATTGCGACGGTGACGATGAACCGGCCCGACAGGCTGAATGCGCTGCATCCGCCGGCGCATTACGAACTGGATGATATTTTCCGCGCGCTCGCGGCCGATGACGCGTTACGCGTTGTGGTGCTGACGGGCGCGGGGGATCGCGCTTTCTGCGCCGGGTATGATTTGCAGCACAATCTGGACACGGGCGTGCTGGATATTCCCGAGACTGGCTTCGGCGGGCTGACCCGGAGGACGGGTTTTCCGCATCCGCTGATCGCCGCGGTAAATGGCGTGGCGCTGGGCGGCGGGTTTGAAATGGCGCTCGCCTGCGATTTGATTATTGCCGATCCGCATGCCCGGTTTGCGTTGCCAGAGCCAAAGGTCGGCTGGGTAGCGTTGTCTGGCGGTGTGCAGCGGTTGCCGCGGGCGATTGGCACGAAGCGTGCGCTGGGCATGATCCTGACGGGACGCATGGTGAGCGCCGTGGAAGGCGAAAAGCTCGGCTTTGTAAACGAGGTGACGGAGCCTGGCGCCGCGCTCTCGCGGGCGCTGGCATGGGCCGAGGAGATTGCGGCTTGTGCGCCGCTGGCAGTGCGTTGCAGCCGCGCAGCAGCTTATGCCAGTCTGGATATGGATAGCCTGGATATGGCGCTGGATGTGCGAAACTTTCCGCAGGCGGCAGTGGTGCTGGCGAGCGAGGATGCCGCGGAGGGTAAGCGCGCTTTCGCACAGCGGCGCGCGCCACGATTTCTTGGGCGATGAAGAAGAAGTTCTTTTTTGAAAAAAAGAAAAAACTTTTGCCTATTGCTTCAAGCATCGAGCCCAATAGTCAAGCTGGGCGAGCTCTAAATAGATAAAAGTTTTTTGGTTCTTTTTTTCAAAAAAGAACTACTTCCTTTCTGTCTTCTATCATTATGGAATACCCTCCCCCGCCGCTTCCTGCCGAGAAATGGCCCGCAGAAGCGCGTATGCGGTGAGCGTGATCCAGACGCCGAAGATGCAGAACGGAAACCAGAACACGAACAGGCCATTCCATGCGAACGGCCCATGGCGGGTGACGAAGGCGATCGCACCCAGCTCATACATCACCGAGGCCCAGAGCGTATAATAGGCGAGCCAGCGTGGAATGGCAGGGGTTGGATCCAACTTCTGGGTGAGGCTGATGAAAGCCATGGCGAGCGTCTGGAACAGAAAATATTGATCCGTGGTAACCAGTGTGAGGTTCGCGGTTTGATGCATGAGCGCCGTGACGGCGGGCGGGCGCGAGGGGTCGAAGGCGGCGATGCCCCAGAAAAGCGGCGGCAGAACAAGGAAGATGGACATCAGGCAGCCGCCGCCGAAGGCGAGGATGGACCAGATCGGCACGCCGCGTTCGACTCGTGCCATTTGTACGGCAATGACAGCGGCGATCGGCACGGGAAAGGCCGCGACCCAGGATTCGATGATCGCGCCGATGCGGATCATGAGACCGTTGCGCTGATAGAAGGCTGCCACTTGATCGTCGGTGAGGCCGGCGTGCGGCAGCGGGATCATCTTGAGCATGAAGCCCATGACGATGCCGAAAATCAGCATGAAGGCGATGGACCACCAGATCATGATGCGCTGTGATGATGCGGATATTTGCAACCGCGTGGCAACATGGTCGCTTGGCAGGACTGCGGTGTCCATGGTTCGTGTTCCCTGTTTTCGCGATCACGACCGCGATGCGCGGCCGTCAATCGCCGCGGCTCAGCGGCCGAGGTTCCCCAGGCGCTTATCGAGCATGTCGTGAAAGGCGAGAATGCGGCTTTCCTGGTAGCGCCCCAAGGTGATGGCGGCGTCCGGGCTAAGGGCGCTGCGCAGACCAAGTTGCACGAGAGGAATGTTCGAACCATCCTGATCGAAGACGCCGGCCATGAAGCCAAGCGACGGCACGGCAGCGAGCGGCGTATCGAAATCAAGTTCGATCAGGTCAGCGGCCGGCGGGCGCGGGCCATGCGGGGGAATGGGCAGTGTCAGCCGGGTTTCCCACATGCATTCGTTCGGATCGTCACCTAGTGGCGTGAAGACGTAGGTGAGCGGAAGACCCTCGCCGTACCAGGGAAAGAAATTCGGAAACATGAAATACTGGTTGGCGTCGAGCATGTAGCAATCGGAATGGCCGGACCAATCGACACCGAGGGCGGGGCCCATGACGTTGCGGCGCCAATCGGCGACTTCCTTGCGGCCGGTTTCGGCCGAGCTGATGGGCGGCAACTCTGCGCCGGGCATTTGCATGGCGAAGGTTTGCAGCGAGTGCTCGGCGGCAAGGATTCGGGACGCATCATCGCCCAGATGGCCGCTGGGGACGGCGGCGGCGGTGATGGCGCGGCTGACCTGGGTGACGCCGTCATCCCAGATATCGTAGCGGGTGGTGGTATCACCGTTGTAGGTGAGGATGTTCGGGTGTGTTTCGATGACGTGGTAGGCTTCTAGAAACGCCTCCTGCGCCTGCTTCCAGTTGCCACGCAGTTTCTTGCGAAAGCCGCAGAAGGTGTAACGGTCCTCGCATTCGGCCGCGGTGAAATGCTGGGGCAGCACACCGAGGGCAGCTTCGAGCGGGCCGCAATCGGGATCGGGGTTGATGAAGACGAAGCCGCCCCACGTGCCGGTTTTCGCTTCCGGAAGATGATATTCGGCATCGGTAACGTCAGGGAAGTCCCAGCGGCTGGGCACATTTTTCAGTGAACCGTCGATATTCCATTCCCAGCCATGGAAGGGACATTTGAAGCTGAGCCCCGAGGACGGCCCATGACAGAGCCTGGTGCCGCGATGCAGGCAAGAATTTTGGAAAGCACGGAATGCGCGGGGGCCGGATCGGACAATGATGAAGGACAGCGTGCCGACCTCGTACGGCTTGCGGTCGCCAATTTCGGGAATGTCTTCCTCGCGCAGCACCGGCTGCCAGGTTTTCCTCCAGAGATGCTCCATCTCCAGGGCGGCGAAGGCGCGGCTGGTATAGCGCGAAAAGGCGAGCTTGCGCGGCTTCGGCATGTAATTGCCTTCCGCACGCAGAGCGGGTTCAAGCGGCTTGGAATCGCGCGCGAATAGCTCGGTATAGGGTGGGCTTGCGTTGGTGGCGCCCTGTTTCACCAGGCTGCCATGATCAATTCCCATCCCGCTCTCCTGGCGTTTTCCCATCTGGCCACATCCCGGGCCGGCGCGGAAAGTAGTATACTAGCGTGCCATTTTCAAGCCCGGGAAGCGACCCGGTGAACTATGGCTCCCATCGGCGTTGCCAGATAGCACGCTCGCTTACCATTGCGATGCAGCAAGCGGCTGCCGCGGTGCGCGACTGACGCAGGTTTCATGATTTTGCTGATTGAACCGCCGGGCGGTGCGTGCTTATGGTTGCTACCGAGCGAACGCTCTGTAAGACACGGCTTGCCGGACCGGGCCGCGAAGGGATGAAACGACATGACGGAGACGCATGAGAATTGCGGCCGAGCGACGCTGTCCAACGCAATGGCGGGCCGGGAATATGCTTGTGGCCGCTGCGATGCAGGGCAGACCGCAGGGTGCGCGCCGAACATGGCGCTGATGGATCTGCCGGCATGATGCGCGATTTCGACGTGATTATTGTGGGCGGTGGCGGAGCCGGGCTGGCGGCCGGCATCATGGCGCGCAAGGCGGGCGCCACGGTGATGGTGCTGGAGGCCGATACCAAGCTGGGGGGAGCGACAGCGCAATCCGGCGGCGTGATGTATGCATGCGGCACCAGCGTGCAGAAAGCGCGCGGCATCGACGACTCGCCGGCGGCAATGTTCGATTACATGATGACGCTGTCCGGCTGGGACACGTTTCCGGCGAACATGCGCGTGCTGGCTGAACAGAGCGGCCCCGCGCTGGAGTGGCTCAAGGCGCTCGGGGTGATTTTTCCGCCGGAATATCTCATGTGCTCGGGCGTGGAATCGGTGCCGCGCGGGCATCCTTCGGGCGGGATTGCGCCATCGCTGATCAATGAAGCGGGGGTGGTGGGCGTGGAATATGCGCTCGGCACGCGAGTCGAGAGGCTGCTGTTCGAGAAAGGCCGCGTGTCCGGCGTGATGGCCGGCGGTACCGAGCTGCGAAGCGGCGCAGTGATCGTAACCACCGGCGGGTTCGGCAACAACCCAGACATGATCAAGCGCTATTATCCGACCGCGGCCGCACATGGCGATTGGACCTACGCCGTGCACATGCACGCGCCGTTCATTCTCGGTGACGGCATCGAGCTCGGCAGAGGCGTCAATGCGGAGATTGTGGGCGTGGATACCGGCTTGCTGTTGCCGACCAGCGGGCTTGGCAAATGGATCGAGGCGTTTCTGCCGCCGTGGATCATGTTGGTGAATGAGCGCGGCGTGCGGTTTCTGGACGAGGCGGCGCCCTATGCGGTTTCCGGCTATTTGATCAATGGGCAGCCGGGTGCGCATGGTTTTGCGGTATTCGATGAACCGACGCTGGAAATGGCGAGCCAGGATCTGACCTACGCGGACCCGTATCACACCGGCGGCACTGCCATGCCGACGTGGGAATATAATTTGCTGCGGCAAAGCATCGCCAATGGCAAAGTCACGCAGGCCAGCAGCATTGCAGAGCTTGCGAACAAGCTCGGCATCGATGCCGAGCGGTTGGAGGTGACAGTGGCGAATTATAACACCGATTGCGATGCTGGCTGTGACACGCAGTTCTTCAAGGAAATGCCGGATCGTTTCCCTGTGCGCACGCCGCCCTTCTATGGGCGGGAGGTACGCGCCTGCGTGATCGGGCAAACAGGCGCGGGGCTGAACGTGAATATCGAAGCGCAAGTGCTGGATGTGCACGGCAGGGTAATTCCCGGGTTTTACGCTGCCGGCGAGGTGCTCGGCTGCGGCGTAGGCAAACGGTATTTCGGCGGCGGCATGGGGATCTGCAATGCCATCGTGTATGGCCGCATTGCCGGCGCCAAGGCCGCGGCCGAGGCGATGCGCAATTCCGCCAGCTGAAGCGGATTTACGGCAGGGTTCGATGATGGCAATGTTCGACGTTCCAGCGCATGTGCCGCCTTCACTTGTCCGCGATTTCAACTATTTTGACATGCGTGGGGAGAGCGATCTCTACGCGCATTTCCGCAAATGGCAGGATGAGGCGGATATCTTCTACTCGCCGCATTTCGGCGGGCACTGGGTTCTGACGCGGTTCGACGATCTGGAGTACGTGCTGAATAACGCCGCCGATTTTTCCAGCCGGCATCAGACCACACCGCCGAATCCGACCCTCGTGACCATGATCGAGCATGACGATCCGCTGCACCGGGATTTTCGCAATATCCTGCAGCCATATTTTTCGCCGCGGAACATCGCCGGCCTGGAGCAGGTGGCGCGGGAATTGACGATCTCGCTGATCGACGGGTTTTACGCGCGCGGCGCCTGCGAATTCACCACCGAATTCGCGTTGAAAATGCCGATCATCATTGTGATGAATTTGTGCGAACTGCCGCAGGACGATACGCCGTACCTGCTTGCCGTGGTGGATGAACTCACCCGCTCCGGCGATGCCGCGAAGCAGGAAATAGCGTTCGGGCAGCTGTACGGATATCTTGCCGAGAAGATCATTCCGCCGCGCGTGGCCAATCCGGGCAGCGACGTGATCAGTGCGATCATTCAAGGCAAGGTGGCTGGCGGGCGATCGCCGACGCCGGAGGAAGTGCTGGGGCTGGCCGGCCTTTTGGTGATCGGCGGACTGGATACGGTGGCGAGCCTGCTTGGATTGGTAACCCTGTATTTGGCGCGCAATCCGGCGCAGCGGCGGCGGTTGATCGAGGCGCCGGCGATATTGGGGCCCGCGATCGAGGAACTGATGCGACGGCATCACGTGGCCAATGTGGCACGGGTGGTGACACGGGATCTGGATTATAAAGGCACAGCCATGCGCGCCGGTGATATCGTGCTGACCGCAACGAGCTTCGCCGGCATCGATGACCGGCATTACCCGGACGCGATGACCGTGGACTTCGACAGACCTGACAAACGGCACATGGTGTTCGGTCACGGGCCGCATCATTGCATCGGATCCTTCCTCGCGCGGACCGAGATGCGGGTGTTCCTGACCGAGTGGCTGAAGCGGATACCGGATTTCGAGGTGAAGGCAGGAGAGCATCCCGTCTCTTTGCCCGGCAAGGCGAATCGCGTGCAGTATCTGCCGCTGACCTGGAAGGTGGCATGAGCGCGACGCACGAGCTCAAACGTTATATCTGCCTTTATTGTGGCTTCATCTACGATGAGGCCAAGGGCATACCGGCTGACGGCATTGTGCCGGGCACACGCTGGGAGGATGTTCCGGAAGACTGGATATGCCCGGACTGCGGGAATGCGAAATCCGCTTTCGTGATGGAGGAGCTTTGACGGGAAGCCGAAGCGCGCGGGAAAATGGATCGTGAAGACGCCGCGCACCTTACGCAGGCGGGTGCCGCGAGAACGTAATGGACCTTCGACCGAGGGCCGCATCCTGCATGCCGCGGAGAATCTGTTTGCGCGGCATGGTTTCGATGGGGTGAGCATCAATCAGCTGGCGGCCGAAGCCAAAGTTACGATCGGCGCCCTCTATCACCATTTCTCGAGCAAGGAGGCGCTGTACGCCGCCGCGACGAAACGGGTATTTACGGCGAAATCGCACCCTCCGTCGGAGGTGTTGCAACCGAAAGGCACGGCGCGCGCACGCCTGGTCAGACTGGTGGCATGGTTCGTGGGCGCCATGGTTTTGGACCGGAATTTCGGGTTGCTGCTGCGGCGCGAATTC
>DATJOH010000239.1:0-3140 GCA_035507235.1 Acetobacteraceae bacterium | reverse complement strand
ACCGCACGCGCATCCCGTGCGGCAATATTTGTGCTGCAAGGCCGAGCGCGACCTGGTGGAATTGCTGCCGCGGCTCAAGGCGCTGGGTCAAAGGAAATTCCAGAAACGCCCGGGACAGCCGTCGGTCGCGGCCTGATCAGGCTTCCGCGGTATGGCACACGGCTTCGATATTGTTGCCGTCTTCATCGAGCACAAAAGCGCCATAATAATTCGCGTGATAATGTGGCCGCAGGCCCGGCGCGCCATTGTCGGCAGCGCCGGCGGTGAGGGCGGCAGTGTAAAACGCATCCACGTCGGCGCGGGAGGCGGCAGTGAAAGCGACGTGCAGGGCGGTGGCAGGCGAGGCGCCGTTGCTGATCCAGAAGAACGGCTTGCCGTCCCGGCCGAACCCGGCATGCGCCGCGCCGCCGGTTTGTTCCGCCGTCACTTCCATCAGCAGCGACATGCCCAGCGGTGCCAGTGCCGCCGCGTAGAAGGATTTTGCCTTCGCAAAATCAGTCACGGCGAAGCCGATATGGTCCAGCACGGCGGGACTATTTTTCCTTGCCCTTGGTGCCGAGACCGATTTTCTTGGCGAGCGAGGAGCGATGCTTGGCATAATTTGGCGCCACCATCGGATAATCCGCGGCAAGGCCCCATTTCTCGCGGTATTGTTCCGGCGTCATGTTGTAGGCGGTCGCCAGGTGGCGCTTCAGCATTTTCAGGTGCTTGCCGTCCTCCAGGCAAATCAGATGATCGGCGAAGATCGATTTCTTCACCGGCACCGCCGGCTGCGGTTTTTCCACGGCGGCCGGTGCTGCCGGCGGCGCTTCCTTCCCGATGCCGTTCAGGGTGCGGTACACATCCTGTATCAGCCCCGGCACGCCTTCCGGCGCCACGGCGTTATTGGAAACGTGGGCGGCGACAATCTGTGCCGTCAGTCCAAGCATTTCCATCGACAATGGCTGTTCTGCCATGTCCAAACCCTCTTCTTGTGCGTATCTTGGCCCCATATACGGTTCGACCCGACCATTTCGCAACCCGCACACGAATATTTATGGAGTGTCCGGCGTGACACAGTTGAACCAGGCGGACGCGGTGCTGGATATTACCGGCGAGATTTGCCCGATGACCTACGTGCGGACGCGTCTGGCGCTGGACCGGCTGCGAAGCGGGCAGGTGCTGGAAGTGCGGCTGCGCGGCGCCGAACCGGCGCTGAATGTGCCGCGCACCGCGCGCGAACAAGGCCACGCCGTTTTGGCCGAGGAAATCGGCGCGGATGGGATTACGGTGCTGCGTCTGCGCCGGGCGTGAGCGCAAGCGACAGCACCAGCGCATCGGCACCGTCGCTGTAGTAGCGCTTGCGCCGGCCGACTTCGGTAAAGCCAAGATCGCGATAGAGCGCCCTGGCAAGATGGTTCTTGACCGAAACCTCCAGGAAGAATTTGGCGGCGCCTGCAATCCGCGCATGCGCCACGGCCGCTTCGACGAGCGCGCGACCAATGCCTTGGCGGCGCACTGCCGGGGCGACGGCCAGCGTCAGAATCTCCGCCTCATCGGCGGCGACGCGTATCAGAATCATGCCGCCAGTCTCATCGATGAAGCCGGCAACGCCCGGCATCGCCATTTCGCCCGCCATCACGCTCGCGTCCCAGGCTTCGCCAGGTGGAAAACATTGCGCGTGGATGATGGCCATGACCAGCGGATGCGCGCGGCCGGCGCGGACAATCATTCCGGTGGCGGCCGCAAGCCACCGGCGGGTAATTTCGCCTCGGGCGGATCGACATAGAGGGGCGTGGCGGCGAGCGGCGCGATTTCCCCGGCGGCGCGCCGCGCCGCCACCAGTGCCACGTGGCGGGGCAGGGGGCGGCGTGCACTCGTCAGCATGATGTCCGTGCCGCGGGCGGCGAGGGTGGCTGCCACGATATTCGCCGCGTCGCCGGCGACCGCGACAGGCGCCGCCGCCGGTGGCAGGGCGTCCAGCGCGAAAGCGGCAAGATCGCCGTCGCGGTCGAGAAAGATCCTGTTGCGGCGGCTATCCATCGCGACCCACAAAATGCGGTCGCCGAGCGCGGGAAGCGCCTCCCTGATGGCCTCCGCCACGGTGACACCAACCAGCTTCACGCCGGCGCCGAGCGCCACGCCCTGCGCAACGGCGAGGCCGGCGCGCAGGCCGGTGAAACTGCCGGGGCCGACGATGGCCGCGACAAGATCGGGCGCGCCGCCCTGTTCGAGGAGCCGCGCCACCATCGGCGGAATCGCTTCGGGCAGGCCACGCTCGGCGGGTTCGCGCGCTTCGGCGAGGATTTCGCCGTTTCGCACAATTGCCGCGGCGCAGCCGCCGGACGCGGAGGATAGGGCTAGGATGCGCATTTCAGGAAGGAAGGAAGATTCTTCTTTTTTGAAAAAAAGAAGCAAAAAACTTTTGCTCGTTGGCGCGTCGCTGCCCACAGCCGGGAACCAACAGACAAAAGTCTTTTTGCTTCTTTTTCTTCAGAAAAAGAAGAATCTTTCTTTCCTGCATTATAGTACCACGCAAGCCTCCTCAAAACTCAGCCGCGGATTGCGCGGAAACAGCGCGGCCGGGTCGCCCTCGCCGAGATTGAGCAGGAAATTCGATTTCCAGCCGTTATGGGCGAAGAATTCGCGATCGACGGTGGCGCGGTCGAAGCCGCTCATCGGGCCGGCATCGAGGCCGAGCGCGCGCGCCGCCATGATCATGTAGGCGCCTTGCAGCGTGCCATTGCGGAAGGCGGTTTCCTCGGCGAATGGCGGATTGTCGGCGAACCAGCTTCGCACGTCGGCGTGCGGGAAAAGGGTGGGCAGCCGGTCGTGGAAGGTCGGGTCGTAGGCGACGATCACGGTGACGGGTGCCTTCATGGTTTTTTCCACATTGCCGGGGGAGAGGGCCGGCAGCAGCCGCTCGCGCTGTTCCTTGGAGCGCAGGAAGACGAAGCGGCCGGGACTGCTATTGGCGCTGGTGGGGCCGAATTTCATGATGTCGTAGAGGTCGCGGAGCGTCTCCTCGCTCACGGGCTTTTCCGTCCAGCCATTATGGGTGCGGGCCTGGCGGAACAGCGTGTCGAGCGTGGTGTCGTCGAGCATCCTGGTGCCTCTCGGTGCGGGTTGCGCGCTTGTAATCGGCGACGCGGCGGTGCGGA
>DATJOH010000238.1:0-2988 GCA_035507235.1 Acetobacteraceae bacterium | reverse complement strand
TTTGGCGGCGTCAGTGGCGTAATGGCTATGCGATTGCCGCCGATATCGACGCACGCATCCGCGCGCTGATCGAAACTCCACCCGTCGAACACCGGATTGTCGCCGGTCAGCAGCATTTCGTGGCGCAGATAGGCGGCCATGTTCAGCCGACCCAGCAGGAAATCATGTACCCGGAACGGCCGCGCGCACCATCCTGCCAGCGCCGCCAAGTCCGTCCCAGCGAGCGCCGCCTCGCCGACGGCAGGGTTGCCATTCGTATCTCGCGGCGCGAGATCGCCCGGTATCGGCTTCCCGTCCAATCCCGTGCGAGTCGGCACGAGTTGGAAACGGCTAAACACATCCTGGTCCTGGAACAGATCCAGGTCGGACGTGAGATAGCGCGCCCCGCCGACGAAATTGCCGACCAACGCCCCAAGTGTCGCAACCAGGCTGAGCCCGACGCCGCTCAGGGGGCCGGGCTGGTCCGCCAGCGGATCGATCAGCAGGATAGCCCGGTTCGCCTCAGCCGGCGCTCTGGGATTATGCTGGGCGATGCCGGTCAGCGCCTGGTGCGCGATTTTCACCGGATCGTTGTTCAGCGTGCCGCCGTCGACGCCGGTGAAGCCGTAATCCATGCCATGCGCCACATCGCCAAGCTCGGAAAAATCGGGGTCCGGCCAGGCGATTTGCGGATTGCCCTGATCGTCCACCCGCGCATAGGGCCGATAGAGGTAGTGCTCAGCCGGCCGTGAAAGTGTACGCGAGGGGAGCCCGACCGGCATTGCCCCGCTCGCGCGGGCAAAGTCGCCGAGTTTCTGGTACGAAACCGAAATTCCGGCCACCGGGTTGGCTGAGACCCAAAATTCATCCGGCCGCCGTTGGCCGTTATCGTCGCCGTTATCCGGCGCCACGACGTTCGGCAGCGCGAACCATGCGTAATCGTCGTGCTCGATGTAAGCGGCACCGGTATAAGTGCCGATCGCCGGGATGCCCTGAACCGTATAGGGTATGCCACGCAGATTGCAGACGGTTGTCGCCACCCGGAACGGCGCTGCCGCCCAGGGCCGCGTGACCGTCCCCGGCGCCTGTGCGTATTGCACGATCATGGTGGACCCGGCGTCGATCACTTTGCCGTTCAGCAGCGACGGCACGTGCTGCACCGCGCCACCGCTTGTATCCGGTATGGCGGCATTCAAATCGTCGGTATCCAGCATCGGCAGGAACTCGAACCGGTTCACCCACAGATCCCAGAATTTATTCTCCGCCGGCCCTCCGCCCGCCTGATTCAGCCCCGCCTGGTTCGCCGGCGCATCCGCTGTGCTGAGATGCGAATACGTGCGATTGATGCTGACGCCCAGTATCGAAGCGCAGACCGCGCCCCCCGACGACCCCGCTGCCAGCCGCAGCTTTATCGCATGCGGCGGCGCCCCGCCGAAGCGCGCGTAATAATCGTCCAGCGCCTGCACCAGCAAATCGAGCGCGCCGGCCGTATACGCCCCGGCGGAGACTGTTCCGCCCAGCACGAGTCCCAATTCAAATGTGTTCGGCGGTACCGGCGGCACGCCATCAAGGAAGACTTTCTGCTTTGCCGGGTCCGGCTTCGGCAGGTTGGCGGATACCGCGCCGCTCATTGGCTTCCCCCCGCGTATCGTTGGTGGCACTCAACGATAGCGCGGCCGCGCGTCCCTGTCACGCGCGCCGAAACGCGCTTCACCCACTCGCCAACGTTACCCTCCGCGACGATGTTCACTCCTGCCACGTTTTGTCGGCGGAAGGAAAACCCGCAACCTTGATCATGCGCATCTCCGTGGAACACGTCGCCTTTCACAGCGTGCGCTCCGTACTGCGCGCAAGAATTGGCCCCGGAAAGTGATTCCACGCTCCAATAGTAACCCAGGCACAAGCCCGGACGTCTGTGCCCGCCACGCCAATTCCGTAGCCCCACTATCACCCGAAACAATCAAAAGTTTTTTGGTTCTTTTTTTCAAAAAAGAACCCTTCTTCCTCCCCTTTACCTACCGTCCGGAACCCCACCCCTTGCCCCCCGACCTCACGGCGCACATACCGCGACAACGCCCAAGGGAGGGTTCGATGGCCGATTATGAGGGTACCGCGCCGGCGCGCGCGGCGCGGCTGGAGTGGCAGGACGCGCTGCGGCTGGACAGCCAACTCACCGAGGAGGAGCGCCTGGTGCGCGACACCGCGCATGCCTACGCGCAGGAAAAGTTGCTGCCTCGCGTCACCTCCGCCTATCTCGACGAGCGGTTCGACCGCGACATCATGACGGAGATGGGTGCGCTCGGCCTGCTCGGCGCGACCATCCCGGCCGAATATGGTGGCGCCGGCCTAGGCTATGTCAGCTATGGACTGGTGGCGCGCGAGGTGGAGCGGGTGGATTCCGGCTACCGTAGCGCCATGAGCGTGCAGTCCAGCCTGGTCATGCATCCGATCCATGCCTACGGCAGCGAGGCGCAGCAACGGCGTTTTCTGCCGAAACTCGCCACCGGCGAGTGGATCGGCTGTTTCGGCCTCACCGAGCCGGACGCCGGCTCCGACCCCGCCGGCATGCGCACCCGCGCCGAGCCGATATCCGGCGGCTACCGGCTGAACGGCTCAAAGATGTGGATCACCAACAGCCCGATCGCCGACGTCGCCGTGGTCTGGGCGAAATCCGCCGCGCACGACAACGCCATCCGTGGATTTCTGGTGGAACGCGGCATGAAGGGATTTGTCACGCCGAAGATCGAAAAGAAATTATCGCTCCGTGCGTCGATTACCGGCGAGATCGTGCTGGAGAACGTCGAACTGCCGGAGGAAAATCTACTGCCGCATGTTGCGGGTCTGAAAGGTCCGTTCGGCTGCCTCAACCGCGCCCGTTACGGCATTGCCTGGGGCGCCATGGGCGCCGCGGAATTCTGCCTGGCCGCCGCGCGCGGCTACACGCTGGATCGCAAGCAGTTCGGCCGTCCGCTCGCGGCAACGCAGTTGGTGCAGAAGAAACTGGCGGAC
>DATJOH010000237.1:0-2458 GCA_035507235.1 Acetobacteraceae bacterium | reverse complement strand
TCGGGCGACAATACGCCTGAACGTGTCCCACGGCACGAACTCCATCAGCTGAGCAAACAGCGTCTTGCCCGTGTTCACGCGCGCCTCCCCGGAAAACATCCCGAGGCACCCTACGCGAGTTCAAATCGACCGCATGGTTTCGATGCCATAAAGCCGTTTCTGATCAGCCGGTTAGATAAAAGTCGTTTCAGCTAAACCGGACAGTAGTGAAAAAAGAAACAAAAAACTTTTATCTGTTGCTTCCAGCCACCAGGTCAAACAGATACCACCGGTGCCGCTCGAAGGAGACAAAAGTTTTTTCTTTTTTTTCAAAAAAGAAGTTCTTCCTTTTGCGGCGAGACATCGCGCCGTCAGATCTCCACGTGGCGCCCGGTTTCCACCACCTGGTCGCACGGCAGGCCCAGCACGTCGGTCAGATGCGCCTGGTTGCGGTCCATGGCGGCAAAGATCGTTTCGGCAAACAGGGAAAGGCGCCGCTTGCCTTTTGGCGCGCGCAGGATGGTCCAGCGTCCCAGGTAATAGACCACTTTCGACGGATCGAGATCGCATCCCTGCCCCCGCAACGCCGACGGCAGATCCTGCAAATGCAGGCGCTCCATGAAGCCGTTGTGCAGCGTTACGCGCCACACGCCTTCCAGTTCGCGCTTCACGTCGAAGCGCTGACCCGGGGGAACGCGCGGAATGAGCTCGGAAATGATCGTCACGATGACGACGCTCGCGTAGAGGCAGCGATTTTGCCTTACGTGCCAGGCCAGCAGTGGCGGGGTGGCCGTGCGCGCGCGCGAAACGAAAACCGCGGTTCCGGGTGGGCGCGCAATTCCATCGCGGGCGAGATCCGCGAAGAACGCTTGCAGGTTTTTCGGGTGGGCAGCCACTTCGGCCGTGACGGCCATGGTGCCCGCGTGCCAGATGTGCATGGCGCCATACACGACGCTCGCGAGCGCCAGTGGCACCCAGCCGCCATCCATGATCTTCAGCAAGTTCGCCGCGAAGAAGGTGGCGTCCACGACAAAGAAGGCGGCAGCGACGGCGGCGGCGGCCAGCACTGGCCATTGCCACACCTCACGCATGGCGAAAAACAATAGCCCAGTCGTCATCAGCATGGTAGCCGACACCGCAATGCCGTAGGCGGCGGAAAGATTGTCGGACTTCCTGAATGCCAGCATCAGGCCGAGTGTCGCCAGCATCAGCAGCCAGTTTGCCGCGCCGACATATATCTGCCCGTAACCTTGCTCGGACGTCTGCTTGATGATCAGGCGCGGCATCCATCCGAGCTGGATCGCCTGCCGGGTCATCGAGAACGCGCCGGTAATGATGGCTTGGCTGGCAATGATAGTGGCAAGGGTTGCGAGAATGACCAGCGGCAGCAGCAGTGGCGGCGGACAGAGGCGGTAGAAGATATTATCCTGCGTGGGCACACCGTTTAGCACGATGGCCGCCTGGCCGGCATAATTCATGATCAGCGCGGGAAAAACCAGGCCGAACCAGGCGAGCCAGATTGGTCGGCGGCCGAAATGGCCCATATCGGCATACAGCGCCTCCGCGCCGGTGACGCAGAGAAAAATACTGCCCAGCAGCGCGAACGCCCTGAAACCTCCGTGGACGAGAAAGGTGATACCGTAGCTCGGGCTCAGGCCGACAAGCACCGCGGGATGCTGCGCCACGCCGTAGGCGCCGAGGCCGGCGGTTGCCAGGAACCAGGTGAGCATCACCGGGCCAAATGCGCCGCCGATTTTTGAGGTGCCGAATGGCTGTAACAGGAACAACAGTAATAGGATCACGACGCCCGCCGGCAGCACATAGGGGTCGAACGCGGGCACCACCATGTGCAGCCCTTCGAGGGCGGAGAGCACGGAAATCGCCGGCGTAATGGCACCGTCGCCGTAAATCAGCGCGGCGCCGAACAGCCCGATCGTCACGATATAGGGCCGGTGCCCGCGCTTGATGCCGATAAGCGACATCAGCGCCAATATGCCGCCCTCGCCATCATTGTCGATGCGCATGGCGAAGGAAACATATTTTATGCACGTGATGATAATCAGCGTCCACACGAGCAGGGAGAGCACGCCGAGGATGGTCACCGGATCGACATGCCGGCCGGAATCCTCCAGCACGGTCTTCATCGTGTAGAGCGGGCTGGTGCCGATATCGCCGAACACGATGCCAAGGGCGGCGAGCCCGAGCAGGGCGATCGGCTTCGCCGGCTTCGGCGGCCGTGGCGCGACACGCGCCGCACCATCCTCAGTGTCTGGTATCTGCTCGACCTGCTGCGCGTCGCCCATGCTGCCTACTCAGCCCTCCGCGTCAGCGGTGGAATGCGCGACGGGCGCGGATGGTGTCGCCTGGCCCGGATTTCAATCGCCGCTAATCGCTGCCCGCCGCGAGGCCTGCGACGCGCGGGTCGACCGTGAAGCGGCAGCTCGCTCCACCGCCCGGCAAGCCGGAAGGACAGGCGGCG
>DATJOH010000236.1:0-9776 GCA_035507235.1 Acetobacteraceae bacterium | reverse complement strand
GGATTCTTTCCTTAATCTCCCTTGAATTTATAAGAAGAATGTCAGGAAACGTTAAAATTACTGAGTGTGAGGTTAGTCACGCCGATCAGTATGATGTGGGTATTGTCGGACAAGGTGAGGGTCGTGTTGCCGCTGGATATGGTTTCGCTGGCCAAGGCCTGCTGGGCGGCGTCCGTACCGTAACCGGAGAGGTTGATATCGTCACTTGCGGTATTGAATCCGGCGACAATCATGCTGCCACCGGCCTGGCTATCGATGAAATCGAGCGCCAGCGAGCCGCTGCCGCCGAAAACGCTCATATTCCCCGCGCCACCCTGGACGGTGGCGAAGCTGTCGTTGACGATTGCGGCGACGTCTCCGGCACCGCCAATTACAGTGGTATGATCGCCCGCCGCGCCGAACAGGGTCACGCTACCGGTATTGTCAGCCGCGTTGAAGGACACGCTGTCGCCGCCGGCGATCATTGCGATATCGCCGCTGCCGCTGGCGGTCAGTGCGTCCCCGGCGCCGGAGCCACCGACAATCGTTGCGTCACCGGCGCCAGCGCTAATCGTATCGTTACCCGCAGTGCTGCCGAAAATAACGTCCCCGTTGCCGGCCGTCGCGTTCACCACGCCGCTGCCGCCAATGACGGTGCTGGCGGACGCGCCGCCGACGAAATCCAGTGCCGCCGCGCCGCCAAATACCAGCAGGCCACCGGTTGACGCGTCGACCGTATCGCTGGTGCCCGAGCCGATGACCGTATCCGTGGCTGTGAGGACGGCTACGCCGTTGCCCCCCGGAGCCGCCTGGACGAGGGCGCCATGATCAAGGAAGACAAGGCTGGATGGCAGCGACGAGGCAGAATTGACCTGCAAGGTGCCACCACCCTGTACTTGCGTGAAGCCGGTGTAGCTGTTGCTGCCGGAGAGTTCCACGAGGCCGCCGAGCACGACGAGATTGCCGTCGCCGCTGATTGGACCGCTGAGGGAGAGCGTTACGTTCGAGCCGGCCTGCAGATTTAGGGCGCCACCAGCATTGAAGGTAATCGCATCGCTGATGGCGACCAGGCCACTGGTTTGGCCATATGCCAAGGAAGCAGAAATCTTGCCGTATCCGAGCAAGGTAAGACTGTCGCCGGTGAAGCTGGATGCGGTATCCAGCGTAATGACACCGCCGCCGTCGAGGGTAACGTCGCCGGTGAAATTGGCGGGCGACGACGCCTGAACAGTCGATAGATTTAGCGTGCCGACTTGCAAATCACCGGATATACCGATGCTGCCTCCGCTATCATTCACCTGGTCCGCGCTGCCGCTCGTTGCTTGGATGCTGCCCCCATTCATCTGCAGCACCGTGCCGGCGGCCAGGTCAAGAATATCTGTTACGATCAAGGCGGAGGGGTTGAGAAAAAGGCCGCCCTGGTCGATCACTGAAAGGCTTGAAGTAGCGGAAACGGCGCCGCTGAAATAAACTTGGTCACCATCCACAACTATGCCGGTGACCGTATCGCCGCCGGAGACCGTGTAGGGGTCGGCGTGATTGGTGAAGGTGACGGTAGCCGAGGCGCCCGGAACGGTGGCGGGATTCCAGTCGGCCGCGGTATTCCAATTGCCGTTGCCGCTCTTCGGGTTGCCAATCCAATCGAATTGCGTGGGGGCACCCGGCGGAGCCAGCGCCGGATCGAGCGCAGGCATGATGTCCCCGCCGGTAGCCATAAGGCCCGCAAGCGCTTGATGCGTGCTTGCGCCGGTACGTCGGTCATGTCGCGCCATTACCGTATCCCCTCCAAGGTTGTTATTTGTAATGAAGGGAACACAGGCTAGCCGCGCGCAGTCAAGGGCATGTGGTGCCGGATGACAGCCACCTGTGGCCAATTCCTTGCCTGATCAGGCAATAACGCCGGCAGGATGTGTCGTGCGGGGTAGCGGGCTGACTCGACCCCGCCTATGGTCGCAGCACCCAGCCACCGTCGACATGCAGCACTTGGCCGGTGATCCAGTCGCCTGCGGGAGAGCACAGAAGCAACAGCGCACCCACCAGTTCGTCCGGCTGGCCACGGACCCGCATGGCGACGGTCGCTTCCAGCAATTTGGTGAAAGGCGAATCGTCGGGTGTCAGCAGGCGCCCGGCATCGCTCATGGTATTCCCGGGCGCGATCGCATTCACGTGGATTTTCTCGCGCCCAAGTTGACGCGCGAGCGTTGTTGTGAGGCCGTACAGCGCCAGTTTGCTGACCCCATACAGCGAAACGGCCGGAAAGGCGCCGCCCGAGAGTTGATTGACAATCCTGCCGCCGCCCCGCGCCCGCATGCTGGGCAGCACCGCCTGAGTGCACAGAAGCGCGCCGGTAAGATTGACGCCCAGCATGCGGTTCCAGTCATCAAGCGCAATATCCGCGGCGCGCGCCGCCGCCACCTCCACCATCAGGGCGGCATTGTTCACCAGAATATCTATGCCGCCGAAGCTATCGGCGGCGGCCTGCGCCATGCGGGCGACCGAGGCAGGATCGGCAATGTCCACGCCCACCGCTAAAGCCTTGCCGCCGGCCGCAACAATCTCGTCGGCCACCAGCTTGGCGCCCTCCGCGTTCAGATCCGCGACTATGACCGCGGCGCCGGCGTTGGCCAGGCCCCGCGCGTAGGCGCGTCCGATACTGTTGCCGCGTCCGCCGGCGCCGGTGACGATCGCCACCTTGCCATCGATGCGAAACTGATCGATCGAAAATGTCATGTTCTGGCTCCTTGAACGGGGATCGCGCGGCGGCGCCACGCCGGTCATTCCGGCGTGCTGGCGGCGGTTGGCGGTTGCGGCAGTAGCAGCGATGCGAGAAACGGCCGGGCAAGATTGCCGAAAGGGGCAAAGGAGGCATGCTCCCCCAGCAGTTCGCCCAACAGCCGCACATCCTTGTCGAGCAGTTTGGCGCCATGCGCGAAGGCGCTCGGATTTGGCAGCCGCGCATAGACCTCAAAGCCAAAACTTCGGCCGCTGCTGGCCTTGATCAGTGATATCAGGGCCGCGCGATCTAGGCCGAGCGAGACGCCGGCGGCGAGCGCGTCATGCGCGAGCGCCATATGCGCGGCCATGAGCGAGTTATTGATCAGCTTGGCGGCCTGGCCGGCGCCGACATCGCCAAGATGGACAATCAGGCCTGCAAAGCTTTCGAAAATCGGTCGCGCGGCGGCAACCGTGGCGGCGTCGCCGCCTACCATCACGGTCAGCGTTCCGGCCGCCGCGGCCGGGCCACCGCCGCTGACCGGCGCATCCACCAGGCCAATGCCATGCGAAGCGGCCTCACCGGCGAGGGCCCGGCAGGTATCCGGATGTACAGTAGAATGAATGGCAATGCGGCTGCCTGGCCGCATCGCTGCAATCAGCCCGGCGCAGATCTGTTGCGTGCCGGCATCATCAACAACGCAAACGCCGACATGGTCACAGCGCGCCCCGAGATCCGTGACGCTGGGCGCCGCGACCGCTTCGGTATCCGCGAACGGCGCAAGCGCCTCTGGTCGCCGCGCCCACAGCAAAGTCGGATAGCCCGCCGCAACGATGCGCCGCGCCATCGGGCCGCCCTGGCTGCCGAGACCGATAAAACCCACTGTCGTATGTGCGCGGTTGTCGGACATCTCCGCTCCGTACTATTGCCGGTTCGTCAGCCGGCGGTGATGCCTCTGTCGATGGAGATGCAGGCACCGTGGTAGCCACGCGCCGCATCGGAGGCGAGGAAGGCGATCAATTCGGCGACATCCGCGACTTCCACCAGGCCGCGTAGCGGCGTGAAGCGCTGGATGAGCGAACGGTCCACGCCCTCAGGCATACGGATCGTTCCACCCATCGGCGTCATCATGCCGCCCGGCGCCACGGCATTGATACGTATCGGTTTGTTGATGAATTCCATGGCCAGCGCCTTGGTCAATTGAGTGAGCCCGGCCTTGGAGGCGCAGTAAGCCGCGAGATAAGCCTCGCCAATGAAGGCGGCGGACGATGTGACGTTGACGATCGCGCCATTGCGTTCGAGCAAATGCGGAATGGCGGCCTGGCAGAAGAGAAACGGGGCGCTAAGATTGACCGCGAGCGTTTTGTTCCAATCCGACACCGACATTTCGGGGCTGTTCGCGAATATGATCACGCCGGCAACATTGCACAGCGCATCAAGATGCCCGAACGCGGTCACCGCGGCAGCCACTGCCGCTGCGCAATTATCCGCTTGGGACAGGTCTGCGGAATGAATTTCCGCGCGGGTTCCGATGTGCCTGACCTGCTGAGCGGTTTCCTCAAGGCCTGCGGCGTTGATATCGACGAGCGCGACATCCGCGCCGGCGTGGGCGAGCGCAAGCGCCGTGGCACGGCCCAGGCCCCCTGCCGCGCCGGTGACGAGTGCGGCCTTGCCTTTCATGGTACCTGATGTTCGCATCGGCCAACTCTCCAATCGTTTTACCTTCGGCGGCCAGGGCTTTGCCGCTTGGGCTCACCGGGGCCTTAGGCCCAGACCGCCCTCCTGAGCCGCGCAGCGCAAGCGGCGGCGGCGGCACGCCGCTACGCCTCGAACTTCAAGCCTTTTTCAACCCGGTCCGCCATTTCAATGACCGCGCCTTGCATTACGGATGCCTTTGGCCAGCCGCCATGAACAGCATACTGCAAAACGAATTCGAACATTTCCTCGCGCGATGCATTGCCGCTGGCGAGCGCCGCATAGGTATGGCTGCGAATGGGGGTGGACGATGACGAGTTGGCGACGCCGGTCAGCGTAATCCACCGCCGGGCACGCTCATCGAGGCCGGGACGAGACCACATTTCGCCGAATACGAAGTTGACGATGCCGCCTTCGATATAAGCGGCATCAGATCTCGGAGAAGATATTGTCATTGTCTTCTCGAAGTTTGCGCGACCTTCCTCTAACCGCACCTGCGGATCCCAAGGAGTTGCGCGTATAGGGTCACAGGCTGCAGGTGCCAGGCCCAACGCTGTGGCCACCCTCGTCACCGCCGCGTCGAAAATCGCGCCTTCCGACCAGCCCGCATAGACCGCGAGATGCAGAACCGCCTCGCGCAATTCGGCGAGAGTGAACTCCGTGTTGACCAGCGCGCCGCGCACATAGGTTTCGACGGTCGCGGCGTCATGGGCGCACGCAGCGCCGCACATGGCAATTATGTAGCGCGAACGGCGATCAAGGCCCGGCCTGGCCCAGATTTCGGCGTAGATAAAGTCGCGCCATGACGATTCGAAGAGCGTCCCCGGCGCGGATGGCGGCGTGGCAAGAAGTTCCGCCTGGTTTTCGGCGCCGCGGCGGCTGCGCTCCGCCGGGTCGAGCAAGGTCATCGTGCAGCCTCCGGTTTGGCGAGATTTATGAGGACGTTCTTGACACGCAAAAATTCGTGCAACCCCGCCTCGCCGCCGAGCCTGCCGTAACCGCTCTGCTTCATGCCACCGAACGGCACGCACGGCGTCATGCCTTCACCGGACGCATTCACTTGAATCATGCCGGCATCAAGCTCACGTGCCATATGATGCGCGCGTCTCAGGTTCTGCGTGTGGATGTAGCCGCCCAGCCCGTAGCTCGTAGCATTGGCAAGCGCGATTGCTTCTTCTTCAGTATCGAATGGCGTGACCGCAAGCACGGGACCAAACACCTCACGTTGCGCTATCGTAGCGCCCTTATCGACATCAGCAATAATGGTAATCGGCAGGAAGAATCCTGGTGCGTGATCACCCGTCATGCGCGCGCCGCCGACGATGAGGCGGCCGCCTTCGCCCACCGCCTGGTTTACCATACCAAGAATGCGAACGAGCGCGGCCTCGGAAATCACCGGCCCCATGATCGTTGTCGGATCGAGTGGATCGCCAACTTTGATGAAGCCGGCCATGGCCTGCAGCATTTGCAGGTACTGATCATAGATCGGCCGCTCCACGAGTAGTCTTGTGCCATTGACGCAGCCTTGTCCGTTAGCGCTGACCGCGCCGGAAAGTCCACGCTTGGCCGCGTCCTTGAGATCGGCATCGGCGAACACGATTACCGCCGATTTACCGCCCAACTCGAGGCCGCAGGGTTTCAGCGTTTCGGCAGCAGTCTTCAACACCTTCCTTGCCGTGGCGCCGCTGCCGACGAACTGAATCTTGTCGATGCCGGGGTGCGCCACCATCGCCTCGCCGACATCGGCCCCGCCGGTGACAACGTTGACCACGCCCGGCGGAAACCCGGCTTCTAGGAAAAGCTCGCCGAGGCGCATCACGCTGTAGGGTGCGAGGTCGGGTGATTTGAGAACGATGCAGTTGCCGGCGGCGAGCGCGGGTGCCACCACCATGGTGGCAGCGAACAGCGGACCGTTCCAAGGAATGATCGCACCGACTATGCCGTACGGTTCGTAGGCAATATAGTCATGCGCCGGGCCACCCCAGGTGGCGATCGTGCGGCCCTGAATCTTGTCCGCCCAACCGCCGAAATAGCGGAATTTCTGCGCGGCATCCAGTGCCATATAGGGCGCGGCCATGATGGTCGATCCATTCTCGATCGCCACCAGTTGTCCGAGCGCCTGCGCTTGCTGTTCACATAGCGCGGCCATTTTTAACATCAGATCGCGGCGTTTGTCGCCATTGAGCGCGCGCCAGGCGGGAAATGCCGCGCGCGCCACCCTTACCGCTTCATCGACGTCCGCCGCACCCGCGAAGCAGAGTTCGCGCGTGACCTCGCCGGTTGCCGGATAGATATGCGGCAAAGCCGGTCCGGCGCCCGACTCGGCAAGCCGGTCGCCAATGATCACCGTGTGACGCGGCAACAGCGCGGTGCCGGGACTTTGAAAGCTCATATTGTTTTGCTCCGCAGCATTCGGTCGAATTCGATGGTGGGCGCCGCTTCGACAATTTGGCGAGCGCCGCCAGAAATCGGAATCGGGGCGCGCGGCCCTTGCGGCCAAATGTTCTCGATCGTTGTTGTAAGAAATGTCTTCATGGCGCCGCCCTCCTGCCGCCACGCGACAGCGACTTTGTCGCGGCACCCGATGCCGCAATTCGCTTTCCCTGGCGGAACCCCCGCGCCGGCAGCGCGCGCCAAGCCTCGATTTTCGCTTCGATCACCTCGCGCACTGATGCGTAGAAATCCGCCATTTCAACCAGTCGCTGCGCAGCGGCGCCTGACGCGACCGCGCATGCGCGCGCGTGGAAAAGCTTCGCGAAAGCTCCCCACAGGACACTATGTTCCGTGAGCAAGCCGGTATGATGGTCGATTGGCCCGTACAAAATGCGCTTGCTGCCGCGCTCCCCGTGGCGGCGCGCCATCTGGTGCTTTTCCAGCAGTCGCGCCGCGACGCTGACGCTGCTCTTGCTGGCACCGAGAACCTCCGAGATGCGATCGAGGCTGACCGGCGTTTCCAGCAGAAGCAGATAGCCGTACAGGCGTGCCGTGGTCTGCGCCATGCCCCAGGGCATCAACAGCGCGGCGACATCGTCGATAAACCGTATCTGTTCTTCGGTGAGAGGCTTTTTTGACATATTCGGTATAAACCGAATATGCACTGCTTGAAGCCCGCGATCAAGTGCGGCCTCGACCAGGGTTCGGGGCGCCGGTAAGTATCGTCGGCGAGGGAGGCATGGCATGATCGGCGAGGACCCGCTTGATCTCAACGGACAAATCGCCTTCGTCACCGGCGCCGGCCAGGGCGCGGGCCGCGCGATCGCGCTTGCTATGGCCCGCCATAATGCCGGCGGCGTGGCGGTAAACGATTTTGTGCCGGCGCGGGCGGAGGCGGTGGCCGCGGAAATTACGGCGATGGGAGTTGCCGCCGTGGCGGCGCCGGCAGACGTCGGCGATCACGCGGCGGTGCGGTCGGCGATCGCCATGACACAGGAAAAGCTCGGGCCTATCACGATCCTAGTCAATAATGCCGGGAACGCGGGACCCGACGCGACCATGGGCATGTCGCCGCCATTCTGGGAGACCGCGCCGGGCGACTGGGATCGCTATTTCCGCACCAATTTACAGGGTGTGATGAATTGCTGCCATGCCGCCTTGCCCGGCATGGTCGCGGCTCGCCGTGGAAGGATCGTTACGGTAGTTTCAGATGCCGGACGGGTGGGCGAGGCGGGGCTCGTCGCCTATTCGGCGGCGAAGGCCGGCGCCGCCGGCTTTATGCGCGCGATTGCGCGCGAGGCCGGCCGCTACGGCATTACCGCCAACGCGATATCTCTATCGACGCTTGAGCCCGCGATGGAAAAGGCAGCGCTGTCGGCATTCCTCGCCAGCGATCGCACGAAGGCGCATCTTTCGCGCTATGTTATCCGGCGCTTCGGCCAGCCGGATGACGTTGCGCATATGGCACTGTTCCTCTGTTCGGATGCGGCGTCATGGATCACCGGGCAGACCTATCCGGTGAATGGCGGGTATTCGTTCGCACAGTAAAGAGATGTTTTTAAAAAAACTTTGACTCATTTCTCGTTCTGCTGGGGTCTCCCGTGTGGATCGAACGCTGGGCGCAACAGATAAAAGTTTTTCGCTTGTTCTTTCAAAAAAGAAGCCTTCCTTCGGAGAACTTCCCGTGCCAGCCCCAAGCGATATGAAAGGCAAAGCCGCGCTGATCACCGGAGCCGCCGCGGGCCTAGGCCGCGCGACTGCCTTGAAACTGGCCCGCGCAGGGGCCGATATTTGCATTGTCGATATAGACGCGCCCGGCCTCGCCGCGACCGCGGAGGCGGCACGAGCGCTCGGCGTAACGTCGTACGCCCACGCGATGGATCTATCCGTGCCGGAGAATTGCCGCGCGGCGGTTGCCGCGGCGATTGCGACATTTGGCCGGCTTGATGCGCTCTGCAATGTGGCGGCGGTTTTTCTGCCCGCCCATACCGCTGACATGTCGCAAAGTGATTTCGACAAGACGTTGGCCGTCAACCTGGCCGCACCATTTCATCTGATCCAGGCGGCCATTCCGCATCTGCTGCAAAGCCGCGGGGCGGTCGTGAACGTGACATCCTGTGCGGCACATACGGCGCAGGCCTGTTCTGCGGCCTACTGCGCTACCAAGGCTGGCCTCGCCCACATGACCAAATCGCTCGCCATGGAATATATGCACCGGCATGTACGCTTCAACGCCGTGGCTCCGGGCGGGATGATGACGGCGCTTGCTGGAAATCTGCGCAATCTGCAAGATATCGACGTACCGTTGATGAAGCGGGTGGCGCCGCTGCGTGGGCTGGTGGATATTGATGATGTGGCGGAGATGGTCGCGTTTCTCGCAACGGACGCCGCGCGCGGATACCACGGCGCATGTTTCTCCATCGATAACGGCATCACCGCCGGCTGATCATGGTCGTTCCGGAGGGAGTAGATGAGCATGAATGAGGACGCGATGGCGACACTGGTGGCGAAGGAGGAAATACGGGAGCTGGTGCTGCTCTATTCGCGCGGCGTGGATCGCAAGGATATTGATCTGCTGCGATCGCTTTACACAAGGGACGCGACCGACGATCATGGCGCGCATTATAGCGGCGGTGTGGATGGTTATCTTGCGTTCCTGGAACGCTCCGTGCCGCACATGCACTATAGCGGGCATCACGTTTGCAACCACCTGATATCGGTGGATGGCGATCAGGGCGAGGGCGAAGTTTATGCCCTGGCTTATCACATCGTGCCCGACGGAAAGGGCGGGATGGTGGAGGATTTTCAGTTCGTGCGCTACATCGATCGCTACCGCAGGGATAACGGACGCTGGCGTTTCGCGGCACGTGTCGTCAAGTTCGATGTGCGCAATGTCCGCCCGGTGCCCGTGCCGGCAGCAGCGATGCCGGCGCCCCTCGACGACCCAAGCGTCACG
>DATJOH010000235.1:0-4166 GCA_035507235.1 Acetobacteraceae bacterium | reverse complement strand
CGACTGGTCGCCGCAGGATTTCGCCCGCTTCGTCTATAATGACGACTATATCAGGGTAGATGGCGAGTACGCGGGTTCGCGGCCGCGGCGCGACGCGGACCGTATCGCGGCACGCCTTGCCGGCTTCGAACATTTGAGGCTGCTGGATTACGGTTCCGGCGCGGGTCTGTTCACGGGCCGCTTGCGCGAACTTGGTTTCGCGGATGTCGAGGACTACGATCCATTCTCCAATCCCAACCGCCCCGCCGGGACGTTCGATGTCATTACATGCTTTGAAGTGCTGGAGCACACGCCGAACCCGATCGCAACGTTACGGGACATGGCGAGTTTCCTCGACCCCGGGGGCATTGTTCTGTGCGGCACCAGCCTGCAGCAGCCGGATTTTCTGACGGTGCGGGCGAATTGGTGGTACGTCGCGCCCCGCAATGGCCACGCTTCGATCTACTCCCTGCACACGCTGGCAACCGCTGCGTCAACGCTTGGGCTGACGCTGTATGAAGGCCCCGAGTTGGCGCTCGCTACCGCGTCGCCGTCACCGGCTTCCGCGCATTTGCTGGCGGCTGGCGGCAGGCCGGTTCGCATGTTCAAATTGACGGCGCCCGGGCGGGGCGCAGAGGTGCCGGCTTGGCAAGCGACATGTTGGAATCCCGTCGAGGAAAAAGAATTCGGCGTTTTCCGCTGGACCAAGGAACCCGCCATCGCGTGGCGGCTGCAGGCCGACGCTTTGGCGCCCTGCAGGGTGATCCTTTCTATCCCCGTCCACGCGGAAGTGCGTTCAGGCTTCGCCCAGGAATGCTGGCTCGAACTTGGAACGCAGATGGTGCCGCTGCTGCGGCAGGCCGACACGCTGACGGCACGACTGACGCTCGACGAGGAAACCGAGGCGGTGGTGCGATTGATAACGCCGCCGCCGCTGCGGCCCTGCGATCTGCGGCCGGTGAAGGATGCGCGGCCGCTGGGCATACAGGTCATGTGCGCGTGACGCGCCTGGCCGGCCGTACCCTCCCCCTGGCCTTCACTCTAGCGGAGAGGTAGGAACAACTGCCCGCGCTCCAGGACCATCGATGCTTACCAGTCGCGCCAAATACGCCCTCCGCGCCACGCTCACGCTCGCCGAACATCATGCCGACCGCGGTTGGACCAGCGCCGGCGACATTGCCGAAAGCGCGGACGTTCCGAAAAAATTCCTAGAGGCCATCCTGACGCAATTGCGCGACCAGGGGCTGGTGGAAAGCCGGCGCGGCCCCGCCGGCGGCCACCGGCTGATCGCCGACCCCGCCACGGTAAGCGTGGCTGACGTGATACGCAGCATAGACGGGCCGTTGGCCATGACGCCCTGCGCCAGCGCCACCGCCTTCCGCGCCTGCGACGATTGCGCCGATATAGAAACCTGCCGCCTGCGCTTCGTGATGCGCGCGGCGCGCGACGCAGCGGCGGCGGTGCTGGAACAATGTTCGCTCGGCGACATCCTGGCGCGCGCCGCCGCTTCCATGCGCCGCGCCCATGAGCTGGTGCCGCCGCTGGGGCTCTAAAGCCAGGCTTTCTTGTTGATTGCTCAAGCTTGCCGCCGGTGCTGGGCGATGCGCGGGCACGCGAATACGTGACGCGCGCGAGCAAATCGTTCTAAGAGCGTCGCCAACAACTGTGGGGGCGGGATCATGAAGGCTGTCGCGGCCGCGTTGGCGGTTACCGCCATTCTGGGCATCGGATGGTGGCAATACCGCGCAATGCGAGCGCATGCCGTGGTCAACGCGCCAACGATAGCGTGGCACCATGACGATGTCGCGGATGCCTTCGCGGAGGCCCGTGAGAGCGGCAAGCCGGTGCTGCTTTACTGGGGTGCGAAATGGTGCCCTCCCTGCGCCCGGCTCAAGGTGACGGCGTTCAAGGACCCCGCTTTCGTCGCGGAAACGCGGAACTTCGTGCCCGTTTACCTGGATGGCGATTCGAAGGGAGCGCAGGCCTGGGGCCAACGATTCGGCATCATGGGCTATCCCACCGTGATCATCCTGCGACCGGACGGGGCCGAAATTACCCGGCTTTCCAGTGGCATCGAACCAGCCAAGCTCAGCGACGTGCTGCGCCTCACCGCCGGCCGCACCATGTCGGCCGAAGCGTTGCTGCGGCAGGCCGACACCGATCCGCGGGCATTGTCAGCGCAGGATTGGCAATTGCTCGCGGGTTTCGATTGGCAGGACGATCCCAGGCATTTCGGCGACGCGGCAAGGACGGCAGCACTTCTGACGACGTTGGCCGCCGCCGCGCCGGACCCGGCGCTTGGCCGGCGGTTGGCGCTGCTGGCGGTCACCGAGGCGCTCGACACCTCTGGGGATAAGCCCACGCTGCCCGCGGCCCAGCAGAAGCAGGCCGAAGCCGTGTTGCCTGTCGTTCTCGCCAGCTACGCCGAGGTGAGACTGAATCATCTCGATCTCAGCGAAGCGGGCGCCAGCATGATTGAAGCCCTGCCGGACGCGGCCACCCGGGACGGCCTGCATGACCAACTGCTGGCGGCCATGGACCGCGTTTATGCCGACACGACGCTGCCCATGGTTGATCGTGTGCTGGCGGCGCAGCCGGCGGTGGATTTCGCCAAGGCGACGCCGGGCGGCAGGGTGCCGGATGACGTGCTGGCCAAAGTGCGCGAACGCGCCGCCTGGGCGGACCGCACCGCGCATTCGCCGATGGAACGCCAGTCGGTGATCGACGATGCCGCGGTGTTGCTCGCCGACGCCGGCGATCGCAAGGGCGGCGAGGCCATGCTGCAGGCCGAACTCAGCCGCTCCGCAACGCCGTTCTACTATATGTCGGACCTCTCGGACCTGGCCGAAAAGGACAAGGATATTCCGGCGGCGCTCGCCTGGGCGCGGCGCGCCGCCGCGGAGGCGCAGGGGCCGGCGAGTCGGGTGCAGTGGGCGATCCTCTACGCCGAGGCCGTCGTGCGACTTACCCCCGGCGACAGCGCCGAAATCGAGCGCAGCGCCGACCAGGTGGTAGACGAATTGGCCCGTAATCCCGACGGCTACCATGAGCGCACGCAGAAGAAACTCGCCGCGTGGGACAAGAAGCTGCGCGCCTGGAGCGATGCGCACGGCGGTGGCGCGGTGCTGGCACGCGTGACGGACCGCATGAAGAAAGTGTGCGCGGCGCAGACGGATGCGGCGGCAGGGTCGGCTTGCGCGGCGGCGTTGACGGCAGCATAAGAAAGGACTTCTTTTTCTGAAGAAAAAGAAGCGAAAAGATTTTTATCATTTCGGTTCGCGAAGTAGGGGGCTGCTTGCCTCGGATCAAACAGATAAAAGTTTTTTGCTTCTTTTTTTCAAAAAAGAAGAATCCTTTTTCTTGAGGTCCCATGACGCTGCGCGATCAATTCACCGCCGCTCTGAAAACCGCCATGCAGGCGCGCGACGGGGCCGCCACCGGCACGATGCGCATGATCATGGCCAAGGTGAAGGATGCGGATATTGCTGCCCGTCCGAAGGGCGTTACCGCCATTTCGGACGAAGACATCACCGCTGTGCTGCGCGGCATGGTAAAGCAGCGCCGGGAGTCGGTGGAGCTCTATATTCAGGGTAAGCGCCAGGATCTGGTGGACAAGGAAAATGCCGAAATCGTTGTGATTGAATCGTTTTTGCCGCGCCAGATGGACGATGCCGCGCTGGAGGCGGCCGTTGCCGAGGCGATTGCTGAAAGCGGCGCGCAGTCTCTCAAGGACATGGGCAAGGTGATGGCGGCGCTGAAGGCGAAGCATGCGGCGACATTGGACATGGCGCGTGCCGGGGCGGCGGTGAAGGCGCGGCTCGGCTGACGCGATGGCGCGGCTTCCCGACTCGTTCCTGGAGGAATTGCGCGCCCGCACCCCGCTTGCCGCGCTGATTGGGCGGCGCGTTAAGCTCAGCCGCAGCGGGCGCAACTGGAAGGGTTGTTGCCCGTTTCATAACGAAAAGACGCCGAGCTTTTACGTGTACGACAACGGCTATCATTGTTTCGGCTGCGGTGCGCATGGCGATGCCATCCGTTTCGTTATGGAGACGGGGGGCGGCGGGTTTTTCGAAGCTGTCGAAGCGCTGGCCGCCGAGGCGGGCCTGGAGGTGCCAAAGCTGAGCCCGGAGGCGGCGGCGGCGGACCGCGCGCGGCTCGATCTGCATGGCGTGCTGGAGAAAGTAGCC
>DATJOH010000234.1:0-5743 GCA_035507235.1 Acetobacteraceae bacterium | reverse complement strand
TAGCGCACTTCCACATAGCCGGTCAGCGGAAAATCCTTCCGCAGCGGATGGCCCTCAAAACCGTAATCCGTCAGGATCCGCCGGTGATCCATCAGCCCGGCGAAACGCACGCCATAAAGATCCCAGCATTCGCGTTCCCACCACACCGCGCAGGGCCACACGCCCGAAGCGGTCGGCACCGGTGTCGCTTCGTCGGTCGTCACGATGACGCGCACCCGATGATTAAGCGAAACGCTCAGTAGATTATAAACAACCTCGAATCGCTCCGCCCGCTCGGGCCAATCGACGCCGCACAGATCCACCAATTGCTCGCAGAGCGTCCGCGGATCGTCGCGCAACGACGTCAGCACGCCGACCAGCGTATCGCGACCGGTACGGACAACAACCTCGCCGCTCTCCAGCCCGGCTTCATGCACGCCCGCGATGCCGGTCGCGATGGTCGTGGCCAGCACCGCCAGCCGCGCCTTCATGTCACTATGCTCAGCCACGCAGAATGGTCCCTGTCCGGCGGATTTTCTTCTGCAATTGCATGATGCCGTAAACCAGCGCCTCCGCCGTCGGCGGGCAGCCCGGCACGTAGATGTCCACCGGCACCACGCGGTCGCAGCCGCGCACCACCGAGTAGCTGTAATGATAATAGCCGCCGCCGTTGGCGCAGCTACCCATGCTGATCACCCAGCGCGGTTCCGGCATCTGGTCGTACACCTTGCGCAACGCCGGTGCCATCTTGTTGGTCAGCGTGCCAGCCACAATCATCACGTCGCTCTGCCGCGGCGAGCCGCGCGGGAAAATGCCGAACCGGTCCAGATCATAGCGCGGCATGTACGCGTGAATCATTTCAACAGCGCAACAGGCAAGCCCGAACGTCATCGGCCAGAGGCTGCCGGTGCGGCCCCAGTTCACCAGCTTGTCGATATTCGCGACAACGAAGCCGCGGTCGGCGATTTCGCCGGTAATGCCGCGCACCACCGCGTCCTGTTCGGTGCCGGGCGGCAACGCTTCCCGATTCCACAGAATTGTTTCAGGTGTGGGCGTGTCCATCGAACCCTACTCCCACTCCAGCGCGCCTTTGCGCCATTCATAGATGAATCCCACGGTCAGCACGCCAAGGAATGCCATCATGGAGAAAAACCCGGTGAGGCCGATGTGCCCGAGGCTGATCGCCCAGGGAAACAGGAACGCCACTTCCAGATCAAAAATGATAAACAGAATGGCGACCAGGTAATAGCGCACATCGAAACGCTTACGCGTGTCGCCGAACGCTTCGAAACCGCATTCATAGGCGCTAACTTTCTCGGCATACGGCGCCTGGCGCGCCAGCAACACCGAGCCGCCCACCATTGCCCCGCCGATCACCCCGGCGATTACCAGGAAAACCAGCACCGGAAGGTAGTTGGTCAGATCGAGCGGCATCGTATTCCCATTCGCTGGCGGCGCACCGAAACCGGGTCCGCCGCACTGCAACATCGGGGCCGGACCATAGACCCCGACCCCAGCACCGCCAAGAGGGCCATGGGTATATAGATAGGGAGTGCCCGAGGGCCGGCTATGTAAAAAACTGGCGCGAGTGACGGGGCTCGAACCCGCGACCTCCGGCGTGACAGGCCGGCGCTCTAACCAACTGAGCTACACCCGCAAAGCAAGACAGGGCCGGCTACCTACGGCCGAACCCTGCCCTGGTCAACCCTGCGAAACTTTCCGATTAGGGCCGATTTTGGGGCCTTTCGGGTGCTGAAACTGGTGGGCGGTGACGGGATCGAACCGCCGACCCTCTCGGTGTAAACGAGACGCTCTACCGCTGAGCTAACCGCCCGCCGGGGCGGAGTGCGGCGGACCGACCACCGCACCCGCACCCCCGCTCATGCACGCCGAGATGCCTCGGCGCGGTAGGCGCAACAGAATCGATCTCGCCGCACCTACCACGCTCTAGCCCGTCATTCCGGCCTGAACGGCCTACTCTCCCTTGCCGGCGGCTGTCTTGCCGGAAACGCTGGCGCGGAGCGCCTTGCCGGGGCGGAACCGCACGGACTTGCTAGGCGGAATGTCAATTTCCGCGCCGGTGCGGGGATCGCGGCCCTTGCCAGCCTTGCGCTCCGTGACGACGAAGGCACCGAAGCCCACCAGCCGCACTTCCTGCCCCGCGGTCAGCCGCTCACCGAGCGTCTCGAACACCGCTTCCACCGCGGACGTCGCCTTGGCGCGCGGCAGGCCTGATTTGTCGGCAACCGCGCCCGCCAGTTCTGCGCGCTTGAAAACCTTGTCGTCCCCCTCGCCTTTTTCACGCTTCTTCTTTTTCGGGGCAGCCGTGGCAGATTCACTCATGGGATTATCCTTGCATCGTTGACAGGCGCCGCCGCCGGAATTCCTCCCTCGGCCGAAGCGGCATCGCCGGCCTGCTGGCCGGGCGCGCGCGACACTAGGTCCGGATGTTACGGCGCGTCAAAGGGAAAAGCCCGGATTTCCGCCACTTTACGAGGATCGGCGACCAGACATCGACGGCCCGAGGAAGAACTCTTCTTTTTTGAGAAAAAGAAGCAAAAAACTTTTACACATGTTGAGTTTGCCGCCGCCCGACTTAAGCGTCGCCAAACTCAACACGCTCCTACGTCGCTTTCGGAAGCGAGGGGCCTTCCCTCAATGCGGGAGTGACGCCCCCACGGTTTCACTTGCGGTGGTCGCGATCGCTTCCGGCTCTTCCCACACGATCGGGTCAGGCCGCCGCACCAGCGCCTGGCCGATCACGTCATCCACATGTGCCACCGGAATGAGTTTCAGCGCTTTCTTCACGCTGTCCGGAATGTCCGGCAGATCCTTTTCGTTGTCTTTCGGATAGAACACCGTCGTTATGCCGGCGCGGAGCGCCGCCAGCAGCTTTTCCTTCAGCCCACCGATCGGCAGCACGCGGCCGCGAAGGGTGATTTCGCCCGTCATCGCAACGTCACGCCTGACGGCAATGCCGGTCAGTACACTTACGATACTGGTCGCCATCGCAATGCCGGCGGATGGTCCATCCTTCGGCGTGGCACCTTCCGGCACGTGCACGTGGATGTCCCGCTTCTCGAACAAGGTCGGTTTGATCCCGAAGCTTATGCTACGGCTGCGCACATAGCTCAGCGCCGCGGACACACTCTCCTGCATCACGTCGCCGAGCTTGCCGGTGTGCTTCACGTTGCCCTTGCCGGGCACCATGACGCTTTCGATGGTGAGGATCTCGCCCCCCACTTCGGTCCACGCAAGGCCGGTCACCACGCCAACCATATCCTCGCTTTCCGTCTCGCCGTAACGGAAGCGCCTTATGCCAGCGTATTTCTCCAGGTTCTTGACGGTGATCGACACCTTCTTGGTCTTCTTGGTGACGATTTCCTTGACCGACTTGCGGGCCAGGTTCGCCAGTTCGCGTTCCAGGTTGCGAACGCCGGCCTCACGCGTATAGGTGCGTATCAGGTCGCGCAGCGCCTCGTCGCTCACCGACCATTCTTCCGGCTTCAGGCTGTTCGCCTCGCACACCTTGGCAATCAGGTGACGCTTGGCAATCTCGACCTTTTCATCCTCGGTGTAGCCCGGAATGCGAATGATTTCCATGCGGTCCAGCAACGGCTGCGGCATGCGCAGGCTGTTCGCGGTGGTGACGAACATCACGTCCGACAGGTCGTAATCGACCTCCAGGTAATGATCGTTGAACGTGCTGTTCTGTTCGGGGTCCAGCACTTCCAGCAGCGCGCTCGAGGGGTCGCCGCGCCAGTCCGATCCGAGCTTGTCGATTTCATCGAGCAGAAACAGCGGATTGCTGGTCTTCGCCTTTTTCATGCCCTGGATCACCTTGCCGGGCATGGAACCGATATAGGTGCGGCGATGGCCACGGATTTCCGCCTCGTCGCGCACGCCGCCCAGCGACATGCGTACGAAACTGCGGCCCGTCGCCCGCGCAATGGATTTGCCGAGCGACGTCTTGCCGACGCCTGGCGGTCCGACCAGGCAGAGGATCGGCCCGCGCACCTTGGAACTGCGGCTCTGCACCGCGAGATATTCCAGAATGCGCTCTTTTACCTTCTCCAATCCGTAATGATCGGCGTCGAGCACTTTTTCCGCCGCCGTCACGTCGTTACGCACCTTGCTGCGCTTCTTCCAGGGTATGGAGAGCACCCAGTCCAGATAGTTGCGCACCACCGTCGCTTCCGCGCTCATCGGGCTCATGGTGCGCAGCTTCTTCAGTTCCGACAGCGCCTTCTCGCGCGCTTCGGTGGAAAGCTTCGTCTTCTTGATCTTTTCCTCGAGCTCGGCGGCCTCGTCCTTGCCTTCCTCGCCCTCGCCCAACTCCTTCTGAATCGCTTTGAGTTGTTCGTTGAGATAATACTCGCGCTGCGTCTTCTCCATCTGGCGCTTCACGCGATTGCGGATACGCTTTTCCACCTGCAGCACGCCGATTTCGGATTCCATATGTCCGAACACGCGCTCCAGCCGCTCGCCGACTTTCAGCGTCTCCAGCAATTCCTGCTTTTCGGCGATTTTCAGATTGAGATGGCTCGCAATCGTATCGGCGAGCTTGGCTGAATTCTCGATCTGGTTCAGCGAAACCAGAACTTCCGGCGCAATCTTCTTGTTGAGCTTGATATATTGTTCGAATTGCCCGACCACGGTGCGGCCCAGCGCTTCCAGTTCGCGCGCCTCGCCTGACTGCTCCGCCAGTTCTTCGATATGCGCCTCGAAATAGGATTCCGTCTCACGGAACCCGCTGATGCGCGCGCGCCTGCCGCCTTCCACCAGCACCTTCACCGTGCCATCCGGCAGTTTCAGCAATTGCAGGATCGTCGATACCGTGCCGACGCGATAAATATCGTCAACCGATGGATCGTCCTGTGCGGCGTTCTTCTGGGCGACCAGCAGGATCTGCTTGTCATCCTTCATCACCGCTTCCAGAGCGCGCACCGATTTCTCGCGGCCAACGAACAGCGGCACAATCATGTGCGGAAACACAACGATGTCCCGCAGCGGCAGAACCGGCAGCGTCTCGTCCCGGCTGCGTTCGGTATGTGACATCAACGACCTCCTGGTGGGACGATCAGAAGCGCTGTGCGCCCGATTTTGGCACGCACCCGCTCCACGTTTGGTGGCGTAATCCGGCAGGACGGGCATCGCCGCGCCGGTACTCTCGCGCTATATCGGCAGGCTTGGTCGTCGCGGCAAGCCCGCCGGCCCGCGGCAGGCAAGCCGCCCGCTTCATGCGCCGCCTTCCGCGCGCTCGCGCGTCTGGCTGTAGGTAAACAGCGGCGCCGCGCGGCCTTCCGCCACTTCGCGGTTGATCACCACCTCGTCCACATTATCCAGGCCCGGCAGATCGAACATCGTGTGCAGCAGGATGCTTTCCATAATGCTGCGCAGGCCGCGCGCGCCGGTGCGGCGCGCGATCGCCCGGGTCGCCACGGAGCGCAACGCATCCTCGGTGAAGCTGAGCTTCACACCTTCCATTTCGAACAGGCGGCCATATTGTTTCACCAGCGCATTCTTCGGCTTGGTGAGGATTTCCACCAGCGCCTGTTCGTCCAGGTCCTCGAGCGTTGCGACGACCGGCAGGCGACCGATGAATTCCGGGATCAGACCGAATTTCAGCAAATCCTCGGGCTCGACATCGCGCAGGATGGCGCCGGTCCGCCGTTCGTCGGGATCGCGCACTTCGGCGCCGAAGCCGATGCCTGACCCCTTGCCGCGCGCGCCGATGATCTTTTCCAGACCCGCAAAGGCGCCG
>DATJOH010000233.1:0-2711 GCA_035507235.1 Acetobacteraceae bacterium | reverse complement strand
CGACCTATCCATGGCGGTCATCGACTCCATCCAGACCATGTGGCTGGACAATATCGAATCCGCCCCCGGCACCGTCACGCAAGTGCGCGCAAGCGCCTTCGAACTCATCCGCATCGCCAAGCAGCGCGGATTTTCGCTCGTTCTCGTCGGCCACGTGACCAAGGAAGGCACGCTCGCCGGGCCGCGCGTGCTGGAGCACATGGTGGACAGCGTGCTGCATTTCGAAGGCGATCGCGGCCACCAGTTCCGCATTCTGCGCGGCACGAAAAACCGTTTCGGCGCCACGGACGAAATCGGCGTATTCGAAATGACCGACCGCGGCCTGACCGAAGTGCTCAACCCCTCCGCGCTCTTCCTCGCCGAGCGGCGCGGCCATATCGCCGGCAGTGCGGTGTTCGCGGGATTGGAAGGATCAAGGCCGGTACTGCTGGAAATCCAGGCGCTGCTCTCCGCCAATCCCGGCGGCAGCCCGCGGCGCAGCGTGGTCGGCTGGGACGGTAGCCGCCTCGCCATGCTGCTGGCCGTGCTGGAAGCGCGCTGCGACCTCAAACTCGCCGGCCTCGACGTTTATCTGAACGTCGCCGGCGGCCTGCGCATCAGCGAGCCGGCCGCGGATCTCGCGGTCGCGGCGGCGCTGACCTCCGCGGCAACCGGCAAGCCGACCGATGCGGGCGCGGTCTATTTCGGCGAAGTGGGCCTCTCCGGCGAAGTGCGCCAGGTTGCCCAGGCGGAAGCGCGGCTCAAGGAAGCCGCGAAACTCGGCTTCGAACGCGCCGTGCTGCCGCGCCGCGTGGCGCGCGGTAATCGTGCGGCGATGGCGGAGGGGCTCACCGTGAATGAGGTGGGGCACTTGGCCGATTTGGTGCAGCAATTTACGAAGTAGAAGAAGTGTTCTTTTTTGAAAAAAAGAACCAAAAAACTTTTTTCTGTTTGGCTCACGCGGGTATTGCCGATTTCGCCATGCAGCTGCAAGCAAAGAGTAAGAGTTTTTTGTTTCTTTTTTTCAAAAAAGAAATACTTCCTTCCTACCTTATTGAACGGGTGATGCTGCCATCAGGCCGCCGTCGCGCCACAAGGCGTTTTGGCCGCGCGGTAGCCGTATCGGTGCATTTGCCCCGACCGTGCGGGCGTAGATTTCACCGTAATTTCCGGTATTTGCAATGACGGAGAGCGCCCAATCCGGCCGCAAGCCCAGCGCGTGGCCGGCATTGCCGATGGCACCGGTGAGGCGTTGGGCAAGGATGTCGCCATCATCGTGCCAGGTGCGGACGTTGGCTTGCGTGAGACCCAAAGATTCCGCTTGCAGCAAGGCCGCGATGGTCCAGTCCGCAACGGCGCCTAATTTTGGGTCGGATAGCGACGTGGCGGCGGATAGTGGCGTTACGGTCAGGCGGAGCGGGGTGATGGTTGCGGCGCCGAGCTTGGCGCCGTAAGTGGCGCGGATCTGGCCGAGGCGCGAAAGCGGGGCGGCGAGGGCGGCGCAATGCCGGGTGAGCAGGGCGGATTCCATTTCGCCCTCCTCTTGAAACGAGAACAGTTGCGCGTGGGGGATTGCCCGGCCAATCAGGGCTTCGGCATCGGAGCCGTCGGCGGCGCAAATCGGACCATTGGGCGCAACACGGAGAAGCGCAAGCATATCATAGAAATAGGGTGGCCCGATATGGGCGGTCACGCTTGCCTCCGGCGTCGGCGTAATGCCCGCAGCAATATCTTCCTTCCCAGCGCGCAGCGCATTCAGCGCGGATTGCTCCACGGGAAAATTCGTGATCACCAGACTCGCGCCGCGCGCGGCAGCCACGGCGCGGCAGATTTCGGTGTTGAGCGCGGAAAGGTCGCCGTGCTGGTCCGCTTTGGTCCAATCATCCTGCTCGGCAACAACTGCGCAGCGAAGCGTCCCGCGGTCTGGGGTGCGAGCGGCGAGGGCGGGGAGGGCGCATGCGATGGCTGCTAGTACGCCTGCGGAAGCAAAGAAGAATTCTTCTTTTTCTGAAGAAAAAGAAGCAAAAAGACTCTTGCTCCCTATCCATGGCCACGGGTGCCACTGCAGCCAATACCCATTAAGCAAAAGTTTTTTGCTTCTTTTTTTCAAAAAAGAAGAATCTTTCTTTCTTACGCTCAAGGCTTCCATTGCCCACTGGCCGGAATATTATTCGAATATGATTCGCCAGGGACCTGCGCGCCAAGCGGCGTGCCGATCGATACGATAGGGCGCGGGTTGAAATCAGCGGGCGGCGGGTCGTTTTCCTTTCCGGCGCTGTAGCCGTGCGGATAATCGGTCGGCGTAATGTGCAGTGCCTGGCAGCCTGCGCCGGCGAAATGCGGCAAGGTCTTCACGATATTGTCGGGTATGGCGGCGGCGCTTGGCGGCAGCATTTTCGCGCGGCCCGACAGGCGGAGATCGTCAAACACCTCCGCGAGATCGCCGACGCCGTCGCCGTCATTCGGGCCGAGTTTCGTTTGCGGGCCGAACGGCGAGTTCACCGCGGGCTCGGTAGCGCCCAGCGCGCGGGCGCGGGACTCGTCGGGCAGGGCGTGCAGGGGAACCAGGCCGAACAAAAGGTTGATGAATTTTATGACGGAGCCGTGCTCGCTATAGACGTGGCTGACGACATGGCTGGCGGCGTAGGGCGAGATCACGATTGCCGGAATGCGGGGGCCGCCGGTTTCGGGCAAGCCGTCCGGGCCAAAGGTGCGTATGGCGAGGGGCGCGT
>DATJOH010000232.1:0-2274 GCA_035507235.1 Acetobacteraceae bacterium | reverse complement strand
ATGAGTGGATTATACAGCGAGACCTGTGGAGCGTCGCCACGCCCAAGGGACCGTGCGAAGACTGTGCAGGGTGCTTTGCAGAGATCAGCTCGAGCGAGAGCCATAGCAGTCCGGAGAGCGGCGATGAGGCGCCGTTTGGTTTTTGATGAAGAATCGTTCCGGAGGGGTCGAAGTGAAGGAAGATCGTCTATTAGAGTTCGATCCAACGCCGGCTGGGCTGATCGCCCACCCTTTAAGCAAAGCATACAAGTCAGTGTGGGCGAGTCTTCGCAAGGCGCTGCTGAAGGAACATGGCGCCGTTTGTCAAGTCTGTAAGCATGTGGCTGAGGCGCAACGCCACATCCATTGTCATGAGGTTTACGCCTTTCCCAACGATAAAGCCGTCAGATTGGAGCGGGTGGTGCTGCTCTGCTGGCGCTGCCACGACGCTACACACTTAGAGCGTACTAGACGGCAGTGCGGGGAGAAATATGTCCAGGAAATCGCCGCCCACTACCGGGCTGTCGACGGCGGCCTCTCGCAGAAGGCATTTGAGCAGGACTTGCAAAAGACATTCCGCCGTATGCAGGCGATTCGCAAGTTCTACGGTGGCCCGGGTGCCACGCCGCCAATCGACTACGGGCCATACCAGGGACGAATTAACAAATTTATGGCGCGGAAGCCGGGTGAGACCGAAGGCGAAGATGAAAATGATTTCGAAATATTCCCTGATCACGAATTCCCGGACGATATTGCGATGTGGCGGGATTGCTTCCGCCAGTTGGCTAAGGCGCTGATGACGAGTTCGACAAGTTTGGTGCACTTAGCAATCGATTGAGGGGGACGGGGCGCGGAGAGCCGACCGCGACGCAGTGCCTACGGTCCTGGGTGTTCATTCGGCCTTGCGATCACCGACACCCGTCCACGGCGACGACACTGTGATGGCCGGTGAGGTCGATATCCAGGTGGACGCGGCGCGCGATCAGCTCCGGAATGCGCGTGCGGTGAAGGCCATCCTGAAACGTTACGATCCCAAGCTCTGCGAAGCGCTTGAGCGTGCGGGACAGACTGGCTTCCTTCCGACCGGTCAGTGTCGCGAGTTCGTGCACGGAAGCGGGGCTTATACCAGGACTCAGTGATCAGAACCGGTGCGCCCAATCACGCATGCCGATCGAGATGATCGTCCAAGGCTCATCCTCCAATCGGTTCCAAGCGTAGCAGCAGTGATTGACGAGGTCGTCACCATCCTGAAACACGCGGTTGGAGAGCCAGTTATCGCGCATGAACTGCCAGACGCCCTCTTGGGCGTTGAGTTCGGGGCACTTCGGCGGCAATGGGATGATCGTGATATTGTCCGGCACGGTGAGCTTGGTGGAAAGGTGCCAGCCGGCCTGGTCGAGCAACAGCGCAACATGGCGGCCGGGTTGCGACGTCGGCCGAGATCGCGGCAAGATGCCGGTTCATCATCGCCGTGTCGCACCAAGGCAGGATCAAGCCGACGGCCTTGCCCTCCTTGGGGCAGATGGCGCCGAAGATGTAAGTGGAGGCGGTGCGCTGGTCTGAGGGAGCCGAGGAACGGCTGCCGCGCTTGGCCCAGCGCCGGGTGATCTTGTTCTTCTGGCCAACCCGCGCTTGGTCGCCGAACCAGACCCTCTATGTCGCTGGGATCGAGGCCGTGGTCGTGCGCGATCGTCTCCAATACGGCCGGAAATTTTTTTTGAAGTCCTCGATTCCGCCTTCAGCTTGAGCGTGGTGGCGTGGACGCGCCGACAGCTTGCGGTAGCCCATCGCCCGCAGCTCGCGGCTGAGCGTCTGCTTCGAGACGCTGATCTCATATTCGTCCCAGATCCATTGGCACAAGTCGATGATCCGCCAGCGGACTACTCCGTGCACGGCAGGGATTGGGCCATTTTCGACCATCGCCGCCAAGGCGGCTCGATGCTCATCCTGCAGACGCGACGGTTGCCCGGACGCTTTGCGGTCGATCAGCCCGCCCGGGCCGTGGGTGTTGAACCTCAGCACCCAGTCGCGCACCACTTGCAGGGTCACGCCGCCCAATTCCGCCGCCTGCGTGCGGCTGCCGCCATCATAAATCGCCGCCAGCGCCAACAGCCGCCGCACCTGCCCGGCATCCTCGCTCTCGCGGGCAATCCGGCGCAGCCGCGCCGCATCAAAGTCCGACCTCAGTGGGATCGGCATGGCGAACCTCCTCTGTCCGCCAGCCTTCAATCAGATCGCCCCCGCGTCGGGGAAGCACTCAACTCGATGAGTCGCAGTCAGCAGGACTTGGTATTA
>DATJOH010000231.1:0-2742 GCA_035507235.1 Acetobacteraceae bacterium | reverse complement strand
TGCTGGCCACCGCCGCCCACAATGTCATTGCCGCCTGGCTCACCAGCCGCGTGCCGGTGCACCCCGCCCGCCCTGCATCGCCCGATCCCAAGCCGGCGACCGCGCTGGCATGATGGCGCGGGCGCTGACGCGGCCAGTGCCCAACGCCGTCTGGCAGCGCGCGCTAACGCCGCCGCCACGCATCGCGCCCGCGACTCCGCCGCGCGGCGATCGGCTTTTTACCGGCCTGCTGCGCTGGACGGTGCCGCTCTGGATGCTCGGCATGCTCACCGTGGCGCAATTCGTGGTGCTCTGCAGATTGACCGCGACGCGTTGGCCGCGCGATCCGCTCGTGCGTATCGTTGCGCACTCCTGGTTCGCTATCGCCGCCGCGCAGGCCTTCGCGGCCCTGCTGGTCGGCGTGCGGGAAGGCACTCCGCTCACCGGCATCGCGGCGTTGTTCGGCTTCGGTGTGACAGGCTGGATTTTTGCCGGTCTGGCCATCGCCGCGGGCGCCGCACACGGTCTTTCCAGCCCGCGCGTGGTCCGCGCCACGGCTTGGCTGGGCCTGATGATCCTTCTGCTGGCCGGCGTCGCGGTTGTCGGTCGCCTGGCCGGCCTGCCGGAACTTTATCTGTCGCCGGCGCCGCTCGGCATGTTGCTGCCGCACAGCACCACGGTGCGCTTCTACACCAGCGCCGCCGTCTATATCCGCGAGGAAACGCTGGGCGAGGTCATGACCCGCCTGATCCTGTTCTTTCCCTGGGCGACGGCGCTTGGACTTGGCGGCCTCGGCATTTTTTTCATCAGCACCCTGGAACGACACCAACTCTGGCGCCTTCTCGGCCTGGCCGGCGGTCTCACCGGTGTAATATTCAGTTGGAGCCGTATTGCAATAGCAACGGCATTAGCCGTCGGCGCCGTCCATGGTTTCCTGCGCGCCAGCGGCCGCACCCGTTTCGCGGTGATCCTGCTCGCGATCGCGATACTCGCGCTGTTGCCGTTTTTCGGTGTTGAGCCACCGCTCGATCTTTCCGCGATGCGCCATTCCGTCGACAGCGCGCGCGCCGGCTCCAGCATGGCGCGCGACCTGATTTATCAGAAAAGCTGGGAAGGATTTCTCGCCTCGCCGTGGATCGGCCATGGCTGGATCGGCGCATCGGTGCATCCGAAGGAAGAACTGCCCATAGGCAGCCACTCCACAATTTATGGCCTGCTTTATACCGGCGGCCTGCCGACATTCACCTGCTTCATTGTCGCCATGTTGGCAACGCTCGCCGCCCTCGCCGGCCGGCTTTACACGCTGCCATCGACCGCCGATCGCGCGCGCATCCACGTCGCGCTTGCGCTCGTGCTTTGCCTTGCCGCCTTCGCGCCGTTTGAAGAACTTTTCAGCCTCACCTTGCCATGCCTGTTCATGTTCACCTGGATCGGCGCCGCACTTGGTTGCGATCCCGCGCGGTCCATGCCGTCCGCCGCGGTCACAACCGCCGCTACCGCGCCCGGCGACCGTGCCTTACGCTTCCGTAGCGGCTAATGCAGAATGTCGCGGCGGCTCCGGTGCATCCTGCCCTCAGTATTGTCATTCCGGCCTACAATGTCGCGCCCTATATCAGGCAGGCGGTTCTCTCGGCGCTCGACCAATCCTTCGACGATACGGAAATCATCGTCGTGGACGACGGCTCGACGGATGCCACCGCCGAAATTCTCGCGGCAATCGCCCGCGAGCGCAGGGACGAGCGGTTGCATATCCTGCATCAGGCGAATGCCGGCCTGTCCGGCGCGCGCAACACCGGCATTCTCGCCGCGCGCGGCCATTTCATCGGCTTCCTCGACGGCGATGATGTCTGGCTGCCGGAAAAAGCCGCCCGTCATCTCCATCTGATGCGCGGCGATCCTGGCATCGGCATCAGCTTCAGCCATTCCGAATACATCACGGAGTCCGGCAATCCGACGGGCGCGTACCTCCGCGCCGACAAGCCTCATCCCACGCTGCATGACATGATACGGCGCAATCATGTCGGCAACGGTTCCAACGCCATCGTCCGGCGCGACTGCTTCGATCGCGCCGGCCTGTTCCGCCCCGAATTGCGTGCCTGCGAGGATTACGAACTCTGGTGCCGCATCCTGCACCGTACCCGTTACCGCGCGGTGGCAATTCCGCAAGTGCTGACGCAATATCGCATGCGCCTCACCAGCCTATCCTACGACCACCGGAAATTCGTGCGCCAGGCGGACGCCGCCATGCATTACCTGCGCGCCGCCATGCCTGCCGTTCCCGTCGAAATCTTCGCCGCCGGCCACGCCGAACATTACCGCATCGCTGCCTGGAAAGCCGCAAGCACGGGGTCCCATGCGGCGGGGGCCCGCCTGCTGCTGCGCGCATTGCGTCTGCGCCCTAGCTTGTTGCTCACCGATCGACGCGCCGCGGCAACCGGCATCTGGCTGATGCTGCCAGGTGCGGCGCGGAGGATGCTTGCGCCGCGGCTGGGTGTGGGAGGGTAAAGAAAGGAAGACTTCTTTTCTGAAGAAAAGAAGCAAAAGACTTTTATCTATGGCGTCCAACACCGAGTCCAAATGGATGGAATTGGGTGTCACCCGTAACAGAAAAAAGTTTTTTGGTTCTTTTTTTCAAAAAAGAACTGCTTTCTTTCCCTTGACTTCTTCTAACGCTGAGCCGCCATCAATGCGTATCACTTATCGTCCGATCCGTGCACGCCTAGTTGTTTTAACTTCCGATGCAGCGCGCTCCGTTCCATGCCG
>DATJOH010000230.1:0-2140 GCA_035507235.1 Acetobacteraceae bacterium | reverse complement strand
GGCACGCCGATTTTCAGGCCGCGCACGCCGCGCCGGGTCGCCGCCACATAATCCGGCACCGGGCGATCGATGCTGGTGCTGTCCTTTGCATCGAACCCCGCCATGCTGCCCAGCAGCAGCGCGCAATCGGCCACGCTGCGCGCGAACGGTCCCGCCTGGTCCAGCGAACTCGCGAACGCCACGATGCCCCAGCGGCTGCACCGCCCATAGGTCGGCTTGATGCCGGCAATGCCGCAGAAGGCGGCCGGCTGGCGTATCGATCCGCCGGTGTCGGTGCCTGTCGATCCCATGGCGATGCGCGCGGCGACCGCCGCCGCCGAACCCCCGGAGGAGCCGCCCGGCACCAGTTTCGCGTTGCTGCCCGCGCGCTGCCACGGATTTTCCACCGGCCCGAACGCCGAGGTCATGTTGGACGACCCCATGGCGAATTCGTCGAGATTCGCCTTGCCGAGAAACACCGCGCCGTCGCGCAGCAAATTCGCCGAAACCGTGCTCTCGTAAGGCGGCACGAAATTGGCAAGGATGCGGCTGGCCGCCGTGGTACGCACATCCTTGGTGCAGAACAGATCCTTGATCGCCAGCGGTATGCCGGCAAGCGGTCCTGCATCGCCCCGTGCCAGCGCCGCATCCGCCGCGTCAGCCTGGGCCAGCGCGAGCTCCGGCGTTTCCGTAATGAAAACATTCAGCCGCGGGTTCAGCGCCCGCACCGCCTCGACATGCGCCTCGGTCAATTCGCGGGCGGAAAATTCCCGCCGCCGCAGCGCCGCCGCCGTTTCGACTATGGAAGATTCGAAAAACATCACTCGACTACCTTGGGAACCGCGAAAAACTCACCCGCCCGATCCGGCGCGTTGGCCAGCACCTTCTCCACCTGCGCGCCATCCGTCACCGCATCCTCACGCAGGCGCAATGCAATCTGCGCGCCGCCGGTCAGCGGCGCGACCCCTTCCACGTCCACTTCGGAAAGCTGTTCGATCCAGCCCAGTATGCCGTTCAGCTCGCCTTGCAGGCGCGGCACGTCCGCCTCGGGCAGCCGGATGCGGGCAAGCTTGGCGATGCGCCGGACGGTCGCGGTGTCGAGCGACATGCGGGGGTTCCTCTGGGATGGCCAATGATCTGGCCAGAATGAAGGGCTGGGACGATAACCGGCCGGATGGCCAGGTTCAACCGCACGGAAGAAGGCGTTCTTTTTTGAAAAAAAGAACCAAAAAACTTTTGCTCCTTGCCCATGCACTCCCGGCATGCATGGAAGTTCTTGAAAAGAAAAAGTTTTTTGCTTCTTTTTTTCAAAAAAGAAGTCCTTCCTTCCTGCGATGATCCTAGATCTACCCGCCCTTCTGGTCGTCCTGGCGCCCCGCCAGAGGCTGATCGGTATCGATCCCGGCAGGAAATCGATCGGCCTCGCGCTCTCGGACGTGAATCGCACCGTCGCAAGCCCGGTCGCGACACTGAAGCGTGGGCGCCTGCGCGTGAACGCCGCCGAGATCGTGGCACTCGCCCGGCGGGAGGATGCGGGCGGCCTGGTGGTCGGGTTGCCGCTATCGCTGGATGGTGCTTTCGGCCCCGCGGCGCAGGCGGCGCGCGACTGGACGCGCGATCTGTCGGATGCCACCGGCCTGCCCGCGACACTGTGGGACGAGCGACTTTCCACCGCTACCATTCAACGGATGCTGATCGAGGAAGCGGATCTCGGGCGCGCGCGGCGCGCCGCAATAATTGATCGCATGGCGGCGGCCTATATCCTGCAAGCTGCCCTGGACGCGGGACAGGCTTTGCGTCAAAACGCCGCCGCCCGGCAGAGCCCGGATTAATCCTGCGCCACGACACGAAGGCCGCCATCATGCTTCGAACCGAAATGTTACGCGGCCTGCAAAATCTGATCGCAGCAGTAGAAAGCAGCGACGTGCTGGCGGTAACGGATCGAGTCTATCGCGATTTGACGCGCCAGACCGGCGAAGTGGAAATGCCGGAGCTGTTGACCGCGTACCAAAAATTCCTGGTCGCCTACAGCGGATTTGCACCCACCGAAAAACTGCTGATGCAGCACCTCGAGGTCAATGAATATTCGTCACCGGAATGGTGGGCGGTGGTGATTGCCGCGGCCAGCGGCGGTGCCAAGGCGCAGGATGCGGCGGCCACC
>DATJOH010000229.1:0-2251 GCA_035507235.1 Acetobacteraceae bacterium | reverse complement strand
CAAGCAGCGGCCGCTTCTCGCGCCAGGGCGTGGCTTTTTCGTAAGCGTCGCCGACCCGCAGCACAGTCGCGTCGTCGAACAATTTGCCGGCGATCTGCAACGAGAACGGCAATCCGTTTTCGGCGAAGCCGCAACACACCGACAGCGCCGGATTGCCGCCGACATTGAACGGCGTGGTGTAAGAGGCGCGGGTGAACAGCGAGGCAGGCGGCAACGGTTCCAGCTTGCCGGCCGGCTCGGCGGTCGGCAGCATCACCACATCCACCGTCTCCATCACCGTCTGCATGGCGCGCGCCAGATCGGTGCGGAAGCGCATTGCGTTGATGTATTCCTCGGCGCGCACGAGGCCGCCGGCGATGATGCGAAACCGCAAACTGGCGCCGAACAAATCCGGCCGGGTGCGCAGATCCTTGCCGTGGATGGTGAACAATTCCGCCACGGCAATGGTCTTCTTGGCGTCGTCGTACTGCTGCAGCGGCGGCAGCGTCACCTCGCGAACGACACAGCCCAGACCGCGGAACACGTCGAGGGCAGTCTGGAAGGCGGCGGCAGTTTCGGGCTTCGGCTTTTCCTCCCGCAGCCAGCCGGTGGGCACGCCGATGACGAGGCCTTTGACGTCGCCGGTGAGCGCCGCCGCGTAGTTCGGGACCGGCGCCTTGGCCGAACCGGGGTCCTCCGGATCGTGGCCGGCGATCACCTGCAGCAGGATCGCGAGGTCCTCGCAGGTCCACGCCAGTGGGCCGGCATGGTCATGGGTGAAGCAATTCGGGATGACACCGCGGCGGCTGACCAGGCCGTAGGTCGGCTTCAGGCCGGCGATGCCGCAGGCCGCGGCCGGTCCGCGGATCGAGCCGCCGGTGTCGCTGCCCAGGGTAGCTGGCGCAAACCCGGCGGCAATGGCTGCGCCCGAGCCGGACGATGAGCCGGCCGGCGAATGCGCCGGGTTCCACGGGTTGCGCGCCGGCGGGAACAATACGTCCCAGGACGGACCACCGTGCGCAAACTCCCAGGTAGCAGTCTTGCCCAGTAACACGGCACCGGCGGCGACCAGCCGTTCCTGGCAGAACGAGTCCCGCGCCGGCACATTGTTTGCCAGCAGCTTCGACATCGCCGTGGTGCGTATCCCGGCCGTTTCGAAAATATCCTTGAGGCAATAGGGGATGCCGTGCATCCGGCTGACCGGACCGCTGGCCATGATGGTGGCCTCGGCGGCTTTCGCTTCGGCACGGGCGCGGTCCGCGGTCAGGGTGACGAAACTGTCCAGCAGATGATCCAGTGCCGCAATGCGGGCGAGATACGCGTCGGTCAGTTCGACCGGTGACAATTTGCGAGCCGCGATCAGAGCTGACGCCTCGGCGATGGTGAGGAATTCCAGGTCCGCCATGGTCATTCTCCGGCCGGTTGGAACTTGCCGGCGACGAACACGTGGGCCGGCTCGTCACCGCGCGGGCGGCCGGTTGGGATGCGATCGATCATGCGGCGGACATGGCCGTAGGCTTCGAGCAGTTCTGGCAGAAACTCCGCGGGCAGATCGAGTCCGGCCTGGCGGGCCAGCAATACGATCTCGTCCTCGGATGGTCTGCCGGTCATGCGATCGCTCCAGATTACGGGCCGGGTGCATTTGGCAGGCCGGCGGCAGAACCGCAGACACCGTTGCCCAGCGTTGGCCGCTGTTCCAATGCCGTGTTGCTCCGGGGTTGCTCAATCCGTTAGCAAGACCGGTGCCAGGCGGCCGATGAGAGGAGAGTTGCGCAAATTCAGCGGCCAGCACCAGCAGGCCCGACCACCGCAGATTACAAATTCAGCAGTGTTGCCCACATCGCCCGGAATCCGGGCAAACGACCCAGGCAATTTGCTATACTTGGTGCCCAAATTGGTGGCACACCGATGGCGCCACCATGAATTACGTTTCGATCGGGTATCTGACGGGTCGCGCGCGACCGAACGTGTCGCTAAGTCAACGCCGCCCGGATCGCCGCCAGCGCCTCCTTCGCCCTCGCCCCATCCGGCCCACCCGCCTGGGCCATCTCCGGCCGGCCGCCGCCACCTTTGCCGCCCACCGCCACCGCTGCCTTGCGCACCAGATCCACCGCATTCAGCCGATCGAGCAGGTCCTGCGATACACCGACCACGATGCTGGCCTTGCCCTCGGCCGATGACACCAGCGCCACCACGCCCGAGCCCATCTGCCTGGCGATCGCCTCCGCAAGTCCCTTGAGATCACGCGCCGGCGTGTCACCCATGTCCCGCG
>DATJOH010000228.1:0-3087 GCA_035507235.1 Acetobacteraceae bacterium | reverse complement strand
CGGTTTGAAAAGAAAGGGAAGAAAGCAGTTCTTTTTTGAAAAAAAGAAGCCCAAAAAACTTTTATCCGTTTCGGGTGGCATCCGACTCCGTCGATTTGGACTGGCTGATGGACGCCATTGATAAAGTCTTTTGCTTCTTTTCTTCAGAAAAGAAGTTCTTTCTTGCTGCTTGACTGGCCGCGCGCCCCGCGCAATGCGGTTGATATTAATGCAAGCGCACCTGATCCGCCGGTATGCGCACGTTCAACACCTCGTAGCCCTTCACGAAACTCGAAAATACCCGCTTCGGCTCCTCCACCACTTCGATCCGCCCGAAGCGCTTCAGGATCTCTTCCCAGATGATGCGCAACTGCATGTCGGCCAGGCGCTCGCCGAGGCAGCGGTGCAGGCCGAAGCCGAAGGATAGATGGCGACCGGAACGGTCGCGATCGATGATCAGTTGATCCGCATCCGGAATCACGTCTTCGTCGCGATTGCCGGATACATACCACATTACCACCCGGTCGCCGCAATGAATCTTGTGACCCTCGAACTCGAAATCACGGGTTGCGGTGCGGCGCATATGCGCGAGCGGCGTCTGCCAGCGTATGATCTCCGGCACCATGTTGCGTATCAGCCCAGGATTTTCGAGCAGCTTCGTGTACTGATCGGGGAACTTGTTGAGCGCATACAACCCACCGGTGATCGAATTGCGGGTGGTGTCGTTGCCGCCGACGATCAGCAGCAGCAGATTGCCCAGATACTCCATCGGGTTCTGGTCGCGCGTCGCGGGGTTGTGCGCCATCAGCGATATCAGATCGCCGCGCGGCGGCGCATTTACCCGCTCATTCCAGATGGCGGTGAAATATTGCAGGCATTCCAGCAATTCGGCTTTGCGGTGATCCTCGCTCTCGATAATGCCGCTCTCCGGCACCGCGGTTGCGACATCGGACCAGCGCGTCAGCTTGCGCCGCTCCTCCCAGGGGAAATCGAACAACGTCGCTAGCATCTGCGTGGTCAGCTCGATCGAAACCCGATCCACCCAGTTGAATGTTTCGCCGATCGGCAAATTGTCCAATATACCCTGCGCCCGCTCGCGTATCAGCACTTCCAGCCGCGCGAGATTTTCCGGCGCCACGATCGGCTGCACCGCGGCCCGCTGCTCGTCATGCTTGGGCGGATCCATGGCGATGAACATCGGCATGACGAAATCCTCCAACTGGTCGCGCAGCGTAATGCCGCCGAACCGCACGTCGGAGGAGAACACCTCATGGTTCGCCTCGATCTGCAGGATGTGCTTGTATTTCGTAATGGACCAGTAATTGCCGAATTCGCCGCAATTGCAGAAATGCACCGGCGCCTCGCGGCGCAGCCGCTCGAAATATGGCCAGAACACATTATGCTGGAACAGGATGGAGCGGCCGACATCGAATTTTTCCAGCGGCAGGGTCCACGGATCCTCCGCCAGATAATTGCGCGGCTCGACGAGCATCTGGTCCATGACATTATCCTCGGGTGGCGCCGCTGCGGGCGCGTTACTTTGCCGGCAGCATGAACCCGCCCGGCGCCAAAGTAAATGCCGTTAACCCAACCTGTCGGGTCGGCCGGCGCGGTGATACGGGTGCCCGGCCGCGATCATGCGCGCGCGATAAAGCTGCTCGGCCAGCATCACGCGCGCCAGCATGTGCGGCCAGGTGAACTGTCCGAGCGACAATATGTAGCCGGCGCGCGCCACCACCGCGGCGGACAGCCCCTCCGCGCCGCCGATGACGAATACCGGCTTCTTCCCGGCCGCGAGCCAGTCTTCCAGCAGTGCCGCGAATGCCTCGCTGCCTGGCGCGGCGCCTCCCTGGTCCAGCGCCACGACGAAACCGTCGCGCGGCACCGCGGCCAGCAGCGCCTCGCCCTCGCGACGCTTGATTTCCGCGGGCGCGCCAACGCCGTCCGGTATTTCGGCAATGTGCAGCCGGAGGCGTTCGGCATATCGCGCCAGCAGATCGGCTTCGGGGCCGGAACGGAGGCGGCCTACGGCGAGGATAGCAAGGGGGCCTTGCCCCCCTGGCGGGGCGCCGCGATCAGTTGCGCTGCGCCGCACAGAGTCTGCCCGCTAGCGTTGGTGCGGAGTGGGGCTCGGGGCCTAACGGCAATTGGCCTGGAGCCTGACCGTTGGCGGACCGGTGGCGCCCGAAACGAACAAGAGTTTTTTGGTTCTTTTTTTCAAAAAAGAACACTTCTTCCTGTTGCCTCCCTACATCCCGGCCGCCTCATCAAATTCCGCGCCCCACATCTTCTCCAGGCCGTAAAGCTGCCGCGCGTCCGGCTTGAACAAATGCACCACAATGTCACCAGCATCGATCAGCACCCAATCGCTGCCCGTCGCGCCCTCGATCTGCACGCGCTTCAAGCCGGCCTCGTGCAGCTTCTTTTCCAGATGCTGCGCCATGGCGGCGATTTGACGATCGGCGAGGCCGGTGGCGATCACCATGCGGTCGGCGAACGCCGCGCGGCCGGCCAGATCCAGCGTCACGACGTTCTCCGCCTTGTCGTCCTCCAGGCTGGCGACAATCAGCGCCTGCATTTCGTTCAATTTGTCGGTGGGCGCCGGTGCCTCGCGCTTGCCGCGCGGACCGGCCGCGGCCGCCTTTTTGCGCGGTGTGCCAGGCACCTTCGCGGCGCCTTGCAGAGTCGGCGCCGGTTTCGGGGTGCGGCGCTTGTCCGCCCCGGCGGGCGGCTTGGTGGGCGTGCGGGCTATGACAATTCTCCGGGGGACAAATTCTCGGCGTGACGGAGCAACGTGGCGGACAGCGTATTCTCGCGCCCATGCAGCACCGCCCAATGCGGCACCTTCAGTAGCGCGAGCGCGGGGGCCCTGGCGTCCGGCACGCGCGCGCGGCGCATCAGCCGCGCCGCCTGGCCCGACAGCGCCGGCAGAGTGTAGGTGGGCCGCGGCAGCACCGCAATTTGCGTTTCGCGGACGATGGCGCGGAAGCCTCGCCAGCGCGGCAATTGCGCCAGATTGTCGGCACCCATCAGCCAGACGAACCGCACGCGCGGAAACCGCCGCCGCAGCATCCGCAGCGTATCCAGCGTAAAGCGCGTCCCCAACGC
>DATJOH010000227.1:0-2264 GCA_035507235.1 Acetobacteraceae bacterium | reverse complement strand
TTGAAGAAGCCCCAGCGCTCGCCCTCGTCGGCGCTCATGTTGCGACCATAGAACAGTAGTTCCGATGCCCGCCCTTGGCCCACGATGCGCGGCAAGATGGCACACGCCCCCATGTCGCAACCGGCCAGCCCGACGCGATTGAACAGGAAAGCGGTTTTCGCGCCCTCGGCGGCGAGCCTTATGTCGGAGGCCATGGCCATGATCGCGCCGGCGCCGGCGCAGACGCCGCTGACGGCGGCGATAATCGGTTGCGGGCAGGCACGCATCGCCTTTATCAAATCGCCGGTCATGCGGGTGAAATTCATCAAGCCGATCATGTCCATCCCCACCAGCGGTCCGATGATTTCGTGCACGTCGCCGCCGGAGCAGAAATTGCCGCCGGCGCCGCGAAGAATCACCGCCTTAACGGAAGGCGCCTGGCCAAGCGCGCGAAACATATCGCGCAGCTCCGCGTAAGAGTCGAATGTCAGCGGGTTTTTTCGTTCCGGCCGGTTGAAGGTGACCGTTGCGATACCGTCCTCGAAGGCAAACAGGAAATTCGCCGGCTTGAAGGTTCTGGGGTCCATGCTGCACGCGCGCTTGTTGCTCTGTGACAGAAGCCTAGACTAGTTTTCGATGCAAGGGAGGCAGGTTGAAGGTGGCGCAAACCGGCAGGCACGCTTTGGTCACGGGCGGGGGCAGCGGAATCGGCCTCGCCATTGCGCATGCGCTCGCCGCGGCGGGCTGGCGGATCACGATGACCGGACGCAATAAAGAGAAACTGGAGGCCGCCGCCGGAGCAATAAGCGGCGCGGATTCCGCCGTCTTCGATGTCATGGACGCCGAAGCCGTTGAGGCGGCAGTGCGTGATATCCAAAACACATGCGGGCCGATCCAGCTTCTGGTGAACAACGCCGGCGGCGTGTCGTCGGCCGCCTTCGAGAAGACCAGCCTGCTCGTCTGGCGGCAGGCCATCGATCTCAACCTCATGGGGACGGTGCACCTCATTCGCGCCGTGCTACCGCGGATGAAGGGGGCTGGCTGGGGACGCATCGTGAACGTTGCCAGCACCGCCGGGCTGACCGGCTATCGCTATGTCAGCGCCTATGTCGCCGCCAAACACGCGGTGGTGGGGCTGACCAAAGCGCTGGCGCTGGAACTGGCGAAAACCGGCGTCACCGTAAACGCCGTTTGTCCAGGATACACCGATACGGAAATCATTGCAAATGCGGTGAAAGCGATCAGCAAATCGTCGGGCCGCACGGAGAGCGAAGCCCTGGCCAGCTTTACGGCCACCAATCCGCAGGGCCGGCTTGTAAAACCGCAAGAGGTGGCGGCAGCGGTGCTGTGGCTGGCCTCCGATGACGCCGGCGCGGTCAACGGCATCGCCCTGCCGATCGCCGGCGGCGAAGTCACATAGGGAATTCCTGCATGTCGCGGCCGAGCTTTCCTGATAATTTCAACATGGCGGATTATTTCGTGTTCGCGAATATCGACGCGGGACGTGGCGAGAAAACGGCCATTCTGTTCGAAGGCGACGCGATCTCCTATCGCACGGTTGCGGATAATGTGCGGCGCGTCGCCAACAAACTCGTCAACGACGGGCTTTTGCCCGAACAGCGCGTGCTGCTCTGCATGCAGGACCGCCCGGAATTCGCCTTTGCTTGGTTCGGCGCCATCAAGGCGGGCGGCGTGGCGAGCCAGATCAATCCGCTGCTGACGGCAGAGGACTACGAATATTATTTGAACTATGTGCGGCCGCAATTCGTCTTTCTGGATGAGCGGAGCCTGCCTGAATTCGAAAAGGCGCTGCAGCACACGCGTCACTGCGGGCGTAGCCTCGGCCGGGATAATGTGATTGTCGCCGGCCCGCGCGCGGGTGGACATCAAAGCTTTGACACGTGGCATCAGGAGCCGCCGAAGCCCGGCGCAGAGCCCTGGCCGACGCGCAAGGACGATCCTGCCGTATGGTTGTTCACCAGCGGCACCACCGGCCAGAGCAGGGGTGCGGTGCACACCCACACGCATTTTCCGTTCAACACGGAACTCTATGCGAAATCCTTCATCGGCATGCGCGAGAGCGATCTGACAATGTCGGTCTCTCGCCTGTTTTTCGGCTATGCGACTGGCACTAATCTCATGTTCCCCTTCGCCGTGGGCGCGACAACCGCGCTTTTTCGGGAACAGCCGACGCCCGAGTTGTTGTTCACCCTGATTGAAAAGCACAGGCCGACGGTGCTCACCAGCGTACCGACGTTCATTAACAAAATGCTCCAGACGCAAGC
>DATJOH010000226.1:0-5169 GCA_035507235.1 Acetobacteraceae bacterium | reverse complement strand
GACGCTCGCCGAACAGCAGGCGCGCGCCATCCTGCAGGTGCTGCCGACGCATCCGGAAGCCTTGCTGATCCAGGGTATCGCGCGCCGCCTGCAAGGCGATGCGCCAGGGGCGCGAGACCTGCTTGCCGACCTTGCCCGCGCTCAGCCCCGCTCCGCGCGCACCCACTACGAACTCGCCTTGAGCCTCGCCGCGCTCGGCGAGACGCAGGCCGCCATCGCTGCCCTGCGCCGTGTGCTCGCGCTGGCACCAGCCATGAGCGACGCCTGGCGGGCGCTCGGCGACGTGCTGATGCTGGCCGGCGAGACCGAGGCAGCCGACGCCGCCTACGCCCGCCACATCCGCACCGCCGTCAACGATCCGGAACTGATGCGGGCCGGCGACGCGCTGTGCGCCGGCAACCTGCCGCGTGCGGAACATGTGCTCAAGGCAAGGCTTAAGCGCACCCCGACCGATATCGCCGCCATACGCATGCTGGCCGAAACGGCAACGCGTCTTGGCCGCTATCGCGATGCCGAAAATCTGCTGCGGCGCTGTCTGGAACTGGCGCCAGGCTTCGCCCCCGCGCGCCATAATTTCGCAGTCGTGCTGTTCCGCCAGAGCCGCGCCGCGGAAGCCATACCGCACATCAGGCAGCTCCTGGAACAGGCGCCGAACGATCCGAATTACCGCAACCTGCTGGCGGCGGCGCTGGCGGTGAACGGCGACTATCGCGAGGCCATCGCGGCCTACGAGGATGTACTGCGGGATTTCCCATTGCAGCCGAAAATCTGGCTTGGCTACGGTCATGCCTTGCGTACCGAGGGCAGGCGTGCCGATTGCGTCGCCGCCTACCGGCGCAGCCTGGAACTGGCGCCTTCGCTTGGCGAAGCATACTGGAGCCTGGCCAATCTCAAGACCGGCGCGCTTGCCGCGGCCGATACGGCAGCGATGCGGGCAGCGCTCTCGCGCGCGGACCTTGCCGAGGACGACCGCCTCCATGTGCATTTCGCTCTCGGTCGCGCCTTGGAGGACGCCGCCGACTACGCCGAAAGTTTTGCGCAGTACGCGGCCGGCGCGAAAATCCGCCGGCAGCAGGTGCATTACGACGCGGCCGAGACAGCTTCACTGGTTGCCCGGGTTGCGGCCTTCTTCAACGCGACATTCCTCGCCGCGCACGCCGAAGATGGACATACCGATGACGCACCGATTTTCGTCGTGGGCCTGCCGCGTTCCGGATCAACCTTGGTGGAGCAGGTGCTGGCAAGCCACGGCAGCGTCGAAGGCACGCTGGAACTGCCCGACATCGGCCTGATCGCGCGCGATTTCCGCCGCGCGGCCGGTGACCCGACGAGCTATCCGGAAGGGCTCGCAACGCTCGACGCAGCGGCATTGGCCGAGCTTGGCCAACGCTACATCGATCGCACGCTGGTCCACCGCAAGCGCGGACGCGCGCGATTCGTCGACAAGATGCCGAACAACTGGGTGCATTTCGGCCTGATCCGCCTCATCCTGCCCAACGCGAAAATCATCGACGCGCGGCGCCACCCCATGGCGGCGTGCTTCTCCAACTTCAAACAGCATTTCGCCCGCGGCCAGCATTTTTCCTACGATCTTACCGAACTCGGCCGCTATTACCGCGACTACGTGTCGCTAATGGATCATTTTGATCGTGTACTGCCAGGACGCGTGCACCGGGTGCAATACGAAACCATGGTCGCCGACACCGATCGGGAAATCCGCCGCCTGCTCGATTTCTGCGAGCTGCCCTTCGAGCCAGCCTGCCTGCGCTTCTGGGAAACCGAGCGCGCCGTCCGCACCGCGAGCTCCGAACAGGTCCGCCGCCCCATCTACCGCGAGGGGCTGGACCAGTGGCGCCACTTCGAACCCTGGCTCAGCCCGCTGCGGGCCGCCCTGCAAGGCCCCGCGCCGCCGGCGCCTTGACCGCGCCGCCGCGAAGATTTTTTGTAAATGAACCTTGTTAACTGAACGCCGATCATATATAGACGGGGCATACGATCCGAACCCGAGGTGATCCGATGTCAACCCTCACCCAAGCCCTTCGCCCCATCCTGGCCGGCCCCTCGCTGCCGCGCATCGCCGGCCGCGCGCCGACCGCCGCGCAGCTTCGCAGCGTGGTTTTCGGGGGCGCCCTGGCCTTCCTGCTGGGCGGCACGGTGCTGGTGCTCCACGCCCTGGCGACCGTCACCGCGTTTCAGTAATCGCGGCTCAGGCCTCGCCGCGCCGACGCAGATCGTCATAGGCCTCGGCGCTGATCAGGCCGGCCGCGGCGGCCGCCTCCCGGTCTGCCGGCTGTAGCGTATCCTGCACGAAATCGATCCGCTTCCACGCGGCAACCGGTTGATGCCCGGCAGCATCCGGCACGTGCGGCGACGCCGCCGCGCGCACGTGCTTATGGATATAGCGGCCGCAATTGCGGAACACGTGGTGCAACTCCACCCGCACCGTCAGCACCGCGCCGGGATACGCCGCGCCGCCTTCGGCCAGCGCCGCTGTTCCCTGTAACCGCAACTGGTTCGGCGTTTCGAAATCGATAAACAGCATGCCGATTTCCGCCGATGCCTGGATGTTGCCGGCGGAGAGAAACATACCGTTGCCGTCATAAAGCGGAAATTCCAGCGTCCCGGGATCCAGCACCCGCACGAAGCCCGGATCGCCGCCCTTGTAGGAAACCGTCGGCCGCCCCTCGGCATCGACCGTCGCCAGAAAGAAAAAATCGCGCGTCGCGAGGAACGCCCGATCCTCATCCGTGAGCGCCGCATGCACGATGGCGGCATCTAGCAAATCGGCAAGGCGGCGTGAGTTGTGCTTGTCCTGCTGGTCCCTGTGAGCGTCGCCGTAGAGTCTGGTCATGGCAGTAGGAAGAAGGGTTCTTTTTTGAAAAAAAGAACCAAAAAACTTTTATCTGTTGCGGGCAGCATTTGGGCTCCACGCGTGAACTGGCCGCTGGACGCAACGGGCAAAAGTTTTTTGCTTCTTTTTTTCAAAAAAGAAGACCTTCCTTCTGTCACACCCGCATCGGCATAAGCACATAAAGCGCCGAGCTGTCCGAAGCGTCCTGCACGATGGTCGGCGCCGAGCCATCAGCGAAACGGAATTCCACCGCATCGGAAATCTGGTCGGTGATATCGTTCAAGTAACGTGCCTGGAAACCGATTTCCAGCGGCCCGGCCTCGTAAGTTACCCGCTCGCCATCCAGTTCCTCGGACGCCGTGCCCTGTTCGGCGCTTGCCGCGGACAGCGTCAGCACATCGCGCTGCAGCGACAATTTCACCGGCCGCGAACGTTCGCTGCTGATGGCGGAAACGCGCGCCACCGCATCGGAAAAATCCTTCTTGCCGACGCGCAGGATCTTGTCGTTCTCTTTCGGGATCACGCGCTCATATTCCGGGAACGTGCCGTCGATCAGCTTGCTGGTGAGCGTCACGGTGCCGAGCTTGAACTGGATGCGCGTATCGGAAAGCCCGATTTCCACGCCGCCGCTTTCCTCATCCAGCAGCTTGCGCAGCTCGTTCACTGTCTTGCGCGGTATGATCACCCCCGGAATGCTTTCGGCGCCTTCCGGCAAATCCTCTTCCACGCGCGCCAGCCTGTGCCCATCCGTCGCTACGGCGCGCAGTTTCCGGCTGCCGTCCACCACCGTCTGATGCAGGTAGATCCCGTTCAGATAGTAGCGCGTCTCCTCCGTGCTGATGGCGAAACGGGTGCGATCGATCAGGCCGCGCAGAATGAGCGCCGAGAGGTGGAAATGGTGCGGCAACTGGCCGGCGGTCATGCTGGGGAAATCTTCTACCGGCAGCACCACCAGGTTGGTCGAATATTTGCCGGAGCGCAGCGTCAGTTGCGCGTCGCCGCCGGGGTGATCCAGCTCGATTTCGGCGCTTTCGGGCAGTTTGCGCATGATTTCGTAAAGCGTGGCGGCCGGCGCGGTGGTGGCGCCGTTGCGCGTGGTGCTGGCGGCCACTTCCTCGACGATGGCGATTTCCATGTCGGTGGCGGTGAAGGACAGGCGGCCGTCGCGCACCTGGATCAGCACGTTGGCCAGGATCGGGATGGTGTTGCGCTTTTCCGCGACGCTCTGGATGTGCGCCAGCGCCTTCAGCAGGGTGGCGCGATCGGCTTTCAGCTTCATAGGAGGTTTCCCCAGGGCGTCAGGCAGGCCGACTCCGGCCGAGATACGGGCAGGAGTTTATCAGGGGGGCGAAGTGACGCAAAACGCCAAGAAACACCAGCGCGGCACGCGCTCACCAGGATGGTGGACGACCCTGTGCCGCGCAGCGCAGATCGGGGCCTGGGGCCCCCGGCCCCAGCGGGGTCCAGGGGCAGAGCCCCTGGTCCGGCCGAAGGCCTAATCCTCGTCTTTCTGCCTGAACTTCTTATGGCACGCCCCGCAGGCCTTCCCGGTCTCCTTGAACGCCGCGGCAAACGCCGCCTTGTCGCCCGATTTTGCCGCCGCCTGCAGCTTCTTGGCGGCATCGCCGTACCTGGTGGCCGCTTTTTCGAAGCCGGCGCGGTCGGTCCACACCGCGGCTAGCGCCTTCGTGTCGTGGCCCTTTTCGGTGCCGGGCGGGAACAGCGACGGCAACGTACCCGCCCAATTCGCCAGGAACCCCGCGGCGTCCGCCCACACCGTCACGTCCTCCTTGTCGGCGATGGCGTTCTTCATGCCCATGAACGTCCCTTCGGAGAGCAGGAAATTGCTCTGCCGGGCGGCGATCAGCGTGTCCGCCGGCACGGTGATGCCAGGCGCCTGCGCCAGGGCAGGGGAGGCAACCAGGAAAAGGCTCAAGAAAAGCAGGCGTCGCATGCAGTGTCTCCGCGCGGTGAATGCCGCCCATGGTTGCATCGCCGGCGGCACGGCGCCAGAAGGCACGCCGAGACGGGAGAGAATGGACAGCGTCACCGTGTTCTGCGGGTCGCGGCATGGCGCGAAGCCCGAATTCGTGGCCGCGACCGCGGAGCTCGGCGCTGCCTTGGCGCGGGCCGGCCTACGCATTGTTTATGGCGGCGGCAGTCGCGGCCTGATGGGGGTGCTCGCCGAAGCGGCGCTCGCGGAAGGCGGCGAGGTCATCGGCATCATTCCGCGTTTCCTGGAAGCGCGTGAAGTCGCGCATCGCGGCTTGACGGAGCTGGTGATCGTCGATTCCATGCAGCACCGCAAGGATCGCCTG
>DATJOH010000225.1:0-4759 GCA_035507235.1 Acetobacteraceae bacterium | reverse complement strand
GGCCTGGCGGCGCTAGCGAATCGTCCAGCGTGCTCGGAATGAGCATTTCCACGATCGGCGCCCGCGACCATCCATGCGCGCGCGCATCGACATAGGCACGATCCATGAAATCGAGCGTCGGCCCGATGACGAGGCCGCTGGCGTGATGCTCCGCCTTGTCCACACCGGGCAGGCAGGTGAAATCCGGCAATTCGGAAAGTGCCACATTCATCCGGAACGTGGCGGAGCCGTTGCGATATCCCCGCATGCGCCGCCGGAAATCCTCGTCGAGCGTCGCCGGATCCACGAGTTTGTCGAACAGCAAACGCGGGTTGAGATTCGAAACAACGATCGGCGCCGTGAGTTCGCGACCGTCCTGCAGCAGCACACCCTCCGCCCGGCCGTTGGCGATCTTCACCTGGCGCACCGGGCTTTCCAGCAATATGCGCACACCCGCCTGTTCGGCGGAGCGCGCCATGGCCTGCGTAATGGCGCCCATGCCGCCCATGGCGTGGCCCCAATTGCCCTTCTTGCCGTTCACACCGCCGAATGTGTGATGCAACAATACATACGCGGAGCCAGGCGTGTCCGGGCTCGCGTAATTGCCGACGACGCTGTCGAAACCGAAGATTGCCTTGATCGGGTCGCTTTCGAACCAGCCATCCAGGAAGGCCCGTGCACTCTTGGTAAAAAGATCAAGTAGATCCCGCTGCCGCGTGAGGCCGAGCCGCCGTAATGCATTGCCTTGGTGCAACGTGCGCGGCAGGGCGAACAGCCCGTCCGGCAGGTTCGGCGGCGTCTGCAATGCCAGCTCGCGCAGCACATCGCCCACCTGGTCCAGCATGTCGTAGTAGCGCGGCAGCGCTTCGGCGTCGCCGGCGGAGAATTTTGCAATTTCGGCCTGCGTGCGGCCGAGCCCGCCGCCAAGTTTCAAATACCCGCCATCCTCGGTCGGCAGGAAATTGGCGATCGGACGCTCGACGATGTGCAGGCCGTGCGCGGCGAGTTTCATATCGTCGATGATGCGCGGATTGAGCAGGCTCACCGTGTAGCTTGCCACCGAATTGCGGTAGCCCGGGTGAAACTCCTCGGTCACCGCGGCACCGCCGACCACGCCACGTCGTTCCACGATGGTGACGTCGAAGCCGGCCCGCGCCAGGTAGAAGGCGCAAACCAGGCCGTTATGGCCCGCGCCGATGACAATTGCTGAACGCGCCTGTGCCATGCCGGGAATTCCGCTCACTGTGCAGGGGTGTTTTCGGCGCGTGCGGCATAGCGCCGCGCCCAGCCAGGCGAAGGCGCGCGATGCAACCGCGCTTCCGGAATAAGGTCGCGTATGCGCCGGCCAAAACTTTTCAGGCTGACCTCGCCGTCGCCGAGCGGTCCCACGGTGTAGCTGCGCGATGCCATGCCGTGCTGCACGCGTTCGATCAAATCCTTGTCCTCCAGGCTGACACGCCGATTGATGCGCCAGTTCAGATAGCGCACCGCGCGCATTTCACGCCGCGCATCGGGCAACACGTAGGCAATTTCTCTTATTACCGTTTTGGTCGGCGAAATCGGAATGCTTTGCATGAAGTCTATCTGGTCCGGATAAACATCGAACGCGATGTTCGGCCACAGCTTGTAATAGCTCCACAGCCGGCGGCGCTCCGGCGGCAGATGCGTCACCTCCGGCAGGTACTTCTGGTACAGTCGCTCGGAAAGATTGCGCGACGGGTGAGGCAGCAGCGCGCCCCACATCTTGTCTACCCAGCCGCGCGATTCAACGCCATAGCCTTCGCCGAACAGCCGCGTGAGCCCGGGATGCGCCACGCGTATGTGCAAGGCGTCGGAATAATTATCGCCGACATTCTTCCAGTTCACCGCCCGCTCGCGCATCGTCACCCGACCCAGCGCCTGCAATTCCTCCAGTCGGTACGGCGCCAGTTCGGCATCGTAAGGCGCCATCATGTCGGCGACGCTTGGCCCACCCATCTCCAGCCGCACAAAGACGAAACCACGATAAACTTCCAGCTCCACCGGCACCAGTCCATGCCGGCCCGCATCCATGTGTGCAAAGGCACGCCGTTCCGGCAGGCCCTGCAGCCGGCCATCCAGCGCGTAGGTCCAGGCATGGTAGGGGCAGACGATCCGCTTGCCGCAATTGCCAGCGCTGCCATCCAGCAGCCGCGCCGCCCGGTGGCGGCACACATTATAGAAGCCGCGCGGCGTCAGATCCTCACCCCGCACCACCAGGATCGTCTCGCCCATGAAATCGAGCGTATGGTAGCTGCCAGGTTCTGGAATGTCGGACAGGTGGCACACGATCTGCCAGGACGGGCGGAACACCGCCTCGGCCTCCGCGGCCAGGAATTCCGCATCGCGGTAGATCCAGGCGGGCAGGCTCAGCCTGTCTTCCTCGTCCCGTGACACCGCTTCGGCGTCGGCGCGGGCGGCTGAAACCAGGTGCATGAGGGTGTTCTCCGGCAGGGCAGTCGCCTTACTGTACATAAGTTCAGTCCGGCACGCAATCGCGGTCATATTCTGCTTGACAACTGTCCAGTAAGCGCGTGTGCTGCCGCAACGAGCGCGAACGGGGGGCCGTGCATGATGCGTGACGTTGCGGAGCAATCCGCGAAGCTTGAGGAATAGGGGCGGTGCGCGCCGTTTGCACCGCCCTCGCCAGTCTCGGCCTCGCCGCGTTCGGAATGCCGGCGGTGGCGCAGCAGGCAACCAGCCCGCCGGTCGCGACAAGCGCCGCCAAAAAGCAGGCGGCGGTCGAAAACATCGTCGTCACCGCCACGCGGCGCGGCGAAAACATCAACAAGGTGCCGTATAGCATCACGGCGCTTTCCGGCGCCGCCCTGCAACGCCAGGGCATTACCGACCTCGCGAGCATCCGCAATTCGGTGGCTGGCCTGCAATCTGCGGATTATGGTGGCCGCGGCGCCAACCTGAATAACAATTTCATCATCCGCGGCGTGAACACCGAGGATCCCGGTGTCGGGCAAAGCGAATTTCCCGATCTCGCGGGCTCCACGGTGTCCAACTACATCGATGACACACCGCTTTTCGTCAATCTGAAGCTGACCGACGTGCAGCGCGTGGAAGTGCTGCGCGGCCCGCAGGGAACATTGTTCGGCGCCGATTCGGAGGGCGGCACGGTCCGCACCATCCACAATAAGCCTGATCCAGACAAGTTCGATTATCAGGTGGACGGCACCATGTCCGGCACCGTTCGCGCCGATCAGCCGAACTCTGCGTCCGACGTGATGCTGAATATTCCGATAACGCCACGCTTCGCCGTGCGCCTTAACGGCGGATATCAGCGGGATGCCGGCTTCATCGATGGCGACAACGCCTTTCTCTACAACAAGCCCGGCAATCTTCCTTACGCCGCGCAGCCGGTGCTGGCGAACCCGGCGGACCCGCTGAACAGCCCGGCGCGCACCACCACGGATCACGCCATCAACACCGATCGCATCTGGTTCGTGCGGGCCGACGCGCTGTGGAAGCTGACCGACGATATCACCGCGGAATTCGGCTACCAGCACCAGAACGACCAGTCAAACGGGTTCGCGTTTGAATATCCAGGATCGAATTACGTCATCAAACGACGCATACCGATCAATCCAAGCGATACCACGACCGATATCGAATCACTGACCCTGACGGGCGATTTCGGGTTCGGCACCGTCACCTCCTCCTCATCGTACTATAATGTCGATGTCAACGACCTGTACGATAACAGCGGCATCGACGTACAGGAGCCCTATTATTACGGCAATTATCCACGCATCACTACGCCGAACTACGACTATAACCATGACCGGGCCTTCGCCGAGGAAGTGCGGCTGGTATCGCCGCGCGGGCGATATTTTGATTATGTAGTCGGGGTTTTCTACCAGAACCGCCGTACCGAGGCCGACAGTGTAGAGACCGTGCCGGGCTTCGCCAAATGGGCGAACCTGCCGGGATCCGGGCCGCCAGGTTATGACAGCTGGTCGGATTACATCACCGAATATTACTTCGGCACCCGGCCGGGAACCCTCAATCCGCCTGATCTCAGCTACGATTTCAGGCGCGACGTGCAATTCACCGATCTGGCGGCCTTCGGCGAAGGCACCTTTCACATTACGGACCACTGGCGCATCATTGGTGGCTTCCGGGTGTTCGCTGAGGATTTCCGTCAGACCACCATTCAGCATATCTATTATGGCGGCGAGTCGTTCGGCTCGGACACGCTCGGCACGTCGGAAGGTACCGGTGGCCACCGCTCGCAGGACCAGATCTTCAAGGCCAGCACGTCCTATGACATCACCAACAACATGCTGGCCTATTTCGTATTCTCCCAAGGCTACCGGGCCGGCGGCGCTAATGCCTATCCGATCGGCAATTGCGTGTTCTGCGATCCGGCCAGCTACCAATCCTTCGGCCCGGACAGCGTGAACAATTATGAAGCCGGGCTCAAAGGCACCACTGGCCGGCTCCGCTACAGCGCTTCCATCTACGACATGGAGTGGAGCAACATTCAGCTTGAAGTATCCTCCCAGTCCGGCACGCCAATCATCGTCAACGGCAACGGTGCGCGATCGACCGGCACCGAACTGGAGGCGCATTATAATCTGAACGATGCGACGACGCTTTCCGCCGGCTACGCCTACACCAATGCCGTGCTGACCCAGAGTTTCGATGTCGGCGACGGGTTTTACGCCACCAAGGGCGGCCTGCTGCCCGGCGTATCCCGGCACCAGTTCAATTTCGCGGCGGATTATGCGCCCACATTGCTCGCGGACCA
>DATJOH010000224.1:0-4964 GCA_035507235.1 Acetobacteraceae bacterium | reverse complement strand
TCGGGCCGCATCCTCGAGGTGTTGACGGACGCGCCCGGCCTGCAACTCTACACCGGCAATAGTCTTACCGGCGCCCTGGTCGGCCCGTCGGGCCATGCCTACCGGCAAGGTGACGGGTTATGTTTTGAAACGCAGCTTTTCCCCGACGCGCCTAACCAACCCAACTTTCCTTCCGCCGTGCTGCGGCCAGGCGAGCAGTTCAGGTCCACCACCCTGTTCCGCTTCTCCACCGACAATCCGCCGTGAGCGGGCCGCCATTCATACGAGAAAAAGTCTTTTGCTTCTTTTCTTCAGAAAAGAAGAATCTTCTTTCTTGAAAGAAAGAAGCGAAGAACTTTTGCTATTTATTCCGCTGGTCCGTGTCAGGATATTTTGGCGCGCAACTGGAAGAAACCGCGGGTGCAATGGGGCCAGTGGTGCTGGTCCCAGGGACGCTGGATGCGGTGCAGCGCCATCGTCGCGAGCGCGTCGGCGGCGGCGCCGACCGGCGCGTGGGGCGTGGCAATCGGGGCGCCCTCGGCCCAGGCGGCAACATCGGTAACGTTGGGCAGCAGGGCCGCGGGGGCATCGAACGCGGCTTCTGCACGGGCTGCCGCATCGGCAAGCGCCGTGACGCGCGCGGCGGCGGCGCGTGGCGCGCGGACAGAGGGGCTCGCCAGCACAGCTATGCGAACGATGTGCACGTAATCGGGGACGAGTGATTCCGGCGCGAGATCGTCTTCGTGCAGCAGCAGCACGCAAGCCGTCCGCGGCCACGTATCGGAGGTCGGCAGTGCCGCCGCGGGCGGCGGTTCGGGTTCGATCACCGGACAAGGGGCTTCGTCCAGCAGGCCGGTTGGATTGAAGCGACCAGCGGTATAGCGGGCAATATTCTCGGCCCGCGCGACATAGGGTTTGCCGCGCGTGTGCAGGCCGGCAACCCAGCGCCAGCCCAGCGTGTTGGACGCCGGATCGTGGTCCAGCAGATGGTGGGCGAAAAATTCCGCGCCGAGTTGCCAGGGCAGGCCAAGCGAAAAGATCCAGATGCTGGCGAACCACAGGCGCACGTGGTTGTGCAGCCAGCCGGTTTCGGTGAGCTCGCGGCACCAGGCGTCGAAACAGTCGATGCCGGTGGCGCCGGCCGCCGCCTGGGCATAGAGACGGCCAAGACCGGGGATGCGGGCGAGTTTTTCCTCGGCGTCTGACAGACCAGTGCGGAACGCGTGCCAGATCGCGGGATGCTGCTCCAGATGGCCCTTGAAGTAGGTGCGCCAATAGATTTCCGACGCGAATTTTTCGGCGTACGGCCCGTGCGCGGCGGTGACGGCGACGAGCACTTCCTGCTCAGTGAGCAGGCGGTGGCGCAGGTAGGGCGACAGCAAACTGGTGAAGGGGAACTCGCCGGGCGCGGGGACATAGTTGCGATCCCGCGCATAGGCGAGACCAAGGCGCGGCAGGACCTCCGCCAGGCGGGTGAGGCCGGCGGCGCGGGTCAGATCGGTCGGTTGGAAAAAATTCTGGTTCACGGGCCTTTCAGAGTTGAATGACGCAAAGCGGCGGGGAGAGTTGCCGGATCGGGCCCCTCCCCGTGTGTGTTTTACGTCTGGATGGCGCCGGCAATCACGTCCGCGATGACAAGGCTCGCGAGGCCGGCGGTCAGGATGAGCAAAACCGTTTCTAGCAGCGCGGGGCCGCGCGAAACGGTGGGGCGAAAAGCACGTGACGCAACGGCATGGGGCGGAACGGCACGGGCCTCGGCGCGCTGCACCGGCGCCACGCGCATGCGGGCGACAGGCAGGGTTGAGGCGGAAATCATGGCAGAAGTCCTTTCTGGTGCGGGCACGTCTAATGCGGGCATGTTTGGCGATGCTCCAAGGTTGGGGCGCGCGATTTCTTATACAAGCGAGGGGTTACGCGGAGCTGAAGAGAAATGAACCAAGTATAAAGGGCATTTTCTGCTTCACTCTATTTGACGTTCATCTTGTTCGTTGCCGGCGGCGGCACCGACGAGTTACTTTGTTGCGCCGCACCATAAACGCCTCGGGCAATACCCGGTGGCCGCATGGGAGGCATGTTTTCCTGCCACGAAGGCCGGCGAGAGGCCGCGTCCGGCGGGGCAGTTTGTTTACTGGGTGGAAAGGGTTGGCGTTGCCAACCCTTTCCACTTTCGCAAGGAGAACCCGATCGGCCTGTTTGGGGAGCAACGCCGCGTGTTCATGCTTTGTTCTATAGCGGCGGCAGTGCGGCGAGGCAAGTGAATTTTGCTCGCGGCGCTTTCCCGCGCTGCCCCGCCGCGGCGGTTGGCGTGGATGGATCGGCCGGATCGTCAAGCGATGCTGGGCTGTCTAGGGCACAAGCACGCCAGCACCCGGGAGGGCTTGGCGAGTCAACCAGTTGCGGCGGATATGCCGGTCCGCTCTGTCGGCCACCGCCGCTACCATAATAAGCACGGCAATCAGCACTATCCCAATCCAAGGCTGCCACCCAGGTTTGATCGGGCCGTGCGCCAAACGGCGAACCGCGCCACTCGCGATGTTCGTGATCGGCTGATGAAGCGCGTAAATCGGGTAGGAGATTGACCCCAGAAAGGCACATAGTGCCGCTTGGCGCCTGGACGACGGCTCGCTTTGGCAGCCGAGCACCACGATCACCGGCGATACGATCAGCACGAACGTAAGGTCGAATATCGCCCTCGATGTGCCGGAGGGGCTGGCGCAGAGAAGCGCTGCCAGGACAAACGCGAGGATGGCCACCGGCAGCGGCGGCAATCGGATCGCCGTGTGATAGCGGTAGAGCAACAGGCCAACTGGGAAGGAGTACGCGACACGTGCACCGCCCCAAACGAACGTGGTCCACCATGGGTCGCCCCAGATAGCTCCTCTGTCCACGCTGCCGCACGCAGTAACTTCCGCCAGCAATCCGATCGCCGCCCCGGCCGGAACCGCCCACACCAGGCAGCGGCCCTGCCACAGGCGGCCGCCATAGGCAACGTTCGCCAGAAACTCGAAAAATAATGACCAACTCGGAGTGTTCAGCGGAAAAATATTTGCGTTTACGAACGAAGGCATCATGATGCTTGCTGCAAGCACCGCGATCAGCAATTCGTTGGCTGTCCACCGATGAGCGTCGTGGGAAACGAAGACGGCCACGGCCGCTGCGGCAGCCGTGATCGCGGAACCCGCGAGGTAAAGCGGGAAAAGCCTAATGACACGCTTCTGAAAGAACGACGCGGCGCTCAACCTGGAACCAAGTTCCCTATCGTAGGCGTGAGCTAATACGAACCCGCTCAGCACAAAAAAGAGGTCCACCGCCAGATAGGCGCTCTCCGGTCTGAAGCCCAAGAAATCGTCGATGTGGTAGCCAACAACCGCGATAGCCGCGACGCCACGCAGCCCGTCCAGGGTGCCGTAGTGACGGGTACCTACTATGGCGGCCCCTGCAGAACTTGTCGCGGTCGCCATGTAATCGTTGCGCCCTTGCTGGCCAAAAATACTGCACTCGCTTGCTGGGACGCCGGCAGCCGGACCGCCGCAGCCAGTCTTCACGAACCGGGCGACAAGACCGCCCACGATCGTAAGATTATCACAATATTTCGGTAATTTTCGCAAGACGGACCCTCGGCCGGCGATAAGGCGGGTCCCGCACGTGGTACGATCGCCACTGGCCTCCCGCTGCGACCGGCCCCGGACCAGGGCCCCCTCGCGCCGGCCAGGTCCGTCTGAAAAGGGGAACTGAAAATGCGCATGTTCCGATCCCGTCCCGGCGGTACGTGCCGCCCGGTCCGGGAATTGCGGTGAATGCGGCTGTCCACTCTTCACCGGGACAATCCCCACCCTGACAACGGCCCGCTTCGACACACACGGCCTGCGGAGCCAAATGCCGCTACCGGTGGATTTGTGGGTCATCCGGTGCGGACCATGCCTCGCCATGGCGCGGGAGTTCGAGCCGCGTGTACGGTGTGCCAAGCTAATTACGGATCGGAGCAGAGGATGGCCGCGAGCACGTGCGAGTGAGCGGTGGTTGCAGGCAGCAGAGTTGCGGCGGTGGCTTGAGACGGAGCTTCGGTAAAAAAAAAGAAACAAAAAACTTTTACTCTTCGGCAGGTGGCTGCTGGTCCAAACGTGGCGATCCGGTGCCGCCAGCAACAGGCAAAAGTTTTTTGGTTCTTTTTTTCAAAAAAGAACTCTTCTTGTCTTTGTCTAAAACGTTACCTTCACACCGCCAAACGCACCAATCGGCGCGGCCGGGCTGTAGGCACGGGGGTTGGTGGCGCCGGGGGCCTGGACGAGATAAATGGAATTGGTCGGCGAGAACGTGCCGAACGTGTAATATCGTGTGTCGGTGACGTTTTCGAGGTTGGCGAATAGTTGCACGCGCGGTGTCACCTGGTAGGAACCATGCAGATTGAGGGTGAAGAAGCCGGGCAGGCGCGGCGTCAGGTTTGCTTCGTCGCCGAACAGATATTGCCCGCTTTGCCAGATTGCATCGGCGCCGAGCTTGAATTGTTCTGTGACGTTGTAATCGAGGCCGCCCTTCAGCACGTTGCGTGGCACGCCGGGGAGTTCGTCGCCAGGCATGATGGTGATGTTGCCATTGGCGTCGCCGGCGGGGTTGCTGCCGGCGGATTCCACGTAGCCGGTCTGGAAAGTTGCATCCGTATAGGTGTAGGCAAGGTAGGCGGTGTAGTTGTCGGCATTCAGATCGACACGGGCGGAAAGGCCCTGGCGGCGGGTCTGGCCGATATTAGCGAAATAGGCGCGGTTGAGGCGAACACTGTTGATGAACTCGATATCGTCATCGGAATCGGTGTGGAACAGGCTCAGATCGTAGCCAAGGCCGATGTCGCCTGAGATCGGCATGTGGCCTCGGGCGCCTGCCTCCACCGTGCGCGCCACCACCTGTTTCAGATCCGGATCACCGACGAAGAAATTGGCTAGGCTGCAGGAATTTTGCGGACCGGCACAAGAGAGTTCGGCCGGGGTTGG
>DATJOH010000223.1:0-7596 GCA_035507235.1 Acetobacteraceae bacterium | reverse complement strand
TAATTTGCTGACCACCATCATGGGCTCGCTGGAAATGTTGTCGCGCCAGTCAACGCTCGATCAGCGTGGCCAGCGCCTCACCAGCAATGCCTTGGAAGGCGCCCAGCGCGCCGCGCGGCTGACCAGCCAATTGCTGTCCTTTTCGCGCCGTCAGCGTCTTTCGCCCGAGCCGCTGGTGCCGGCGGACGTCGTGGACGGCATACGCGACCTGCTGCTGCGTACCGCCGGCGAACAGGTGCGGCTGGAATTCCCGGCGCCGAACCCGGCGCAATGGCAGGTGCTGGCCGACCGCAATCAGCTCGAAGTGACGCTCATGAACCTGCTGATCAATGCGCGGGATGCCGTCGCCAGGGACGGCACTTCAGAAGGCAAGGTGTCCATCCGGTTTGCCAATTATACGCTCGGACAGGCCGATATCGGCGCGCTCGGCCAGGAGCAGATGCTGGCCGGCGACTATGTCGGCCTCACGGTCGCCGACAACGGCGCCGGCATGACGCCGGATGTGCTGACCCGCGCCTTTGAGCCGTTCTTCACGACGAAACCCACGGGCGCCGGCACCGGCCTCGGGCTTTCCCAAACCTACGGCTTCGCCTCGCAAAGCGGCGGCACCGTACGAATCGACAGCGAACCTGGCCTCGGCACCACCGTCGAGCTGCTGCTGCCACGTGCCCCCGCCGCGAGCGCGCCGCGGCCCGCGCATCCCGGCGAGAAGGAGGAGGACGGCCACGGCGAAACCATCCTGCTGGTGGAAGACGACGCCTTGCTGCGCCAAACCGTGGCGGAAGGCCTGCGCCAACGCGGCTATCAGGTCATCGAGGCGCCGGATGGCCGGGCCGCCCTCGCGGCGCTCAGCCGCGGCGCCCGCGTGGACTGCCTGTTCACCGACGTCATGATGCCGGGCGGCCTCAATGGCGTCGCCGTTGCCCGTGCCGCCCGCGGCCTGCGGGCCGACCTGAAGATCATCTTCGCCACCGGCTACAGCGACCGAGCCGTGCTCGCCGAATGGCCGGAAGCACTTGATATGCTGCAGAAGCCTTACACCCTCGAAACCATATGCCGCCGCATCGCCGCCCGCCTGCAAACCACGGAAGCCAACGCCTAGCGACGCTCAGGGCCCCTGGCCGCACCGGCTGCCGCCGAGCCCGTTGAGCCGCCGACAGGCTCAGCCGTTCTTTTGCGAAAAAAGAACCAGGAACTTTTATCCATTTCGGGCAGCATCCGAATCCGCCGATTTGAACCGGCTGTTGGATGCCTCTGATAAAAGTCTTTTGCTTCTTTTCTTCAGAAAAGAAGTCCTTTTCTGCCTGTCATTCGCCGCTCAACCGCAAACGGCCACGCCCCCGGTCCGAGCCCCCACATTGGCGGCCTGACTTACTTGTGCGCCGCCGCGGGGGGGCCGTAAGAACGGGCCATGGCCCAGCAAGACACCCTGATCGCCCCCAGCCTGCTCGCCGCCGATTTCGCCCGTCTCGGCGAGGAGGTCGCCGCCGTTCAGGCAGCCGGCGCGGACTGGCTGCATCTCGACATCATGGATGGGCATTTCGTGCCGAATATCAGTTTCGGCCCGGGTCTGATCAAGTCGTTGCGCAAACACACGAACCTGCCGTTCGACGTGCATCTGATGATCGCACCGGTCGATCCGCTGCTACCTGCCTTCGCGGATGCCGGCGCCAATCACATCCTGTTCCACCCCGAGGCAGGGCCGCATCCGCATCGCACCCTGCAGGCGATCCAGGCGCACGGATGCAAGGGCGGCCTGGTGCTTAATCCGGGATCGCCTGTTGCGCTTGTGGAACCGCTGCTCGATATGGTCGATATCATCCTGGTCATGAGTGTTAACCCCGGATTCGGCGGCCAGAAATTCATCGCCAGCCAGTTGCCCAAGATCGCAGCGCTGCGGCGGCTGATCGATGCCAGCGGCCGCGACATCAGGCTGGAAGTGGATGGCGGCGTGGACGCCGCCACGGCGCCGCGCTGCGTCGCCGCGGGTGCGGACACATTGGTGGCCGGCACCGCGGTGTTCGGCGCGCCCGACTACAAGGCTGCCATCGCTGCCATACGGTGCCATCCGGGGTGACACCGCGTTTCCTGCGGGACTTGCGCCTGCGCCTGGCTCGCCTGCCCACGCTCAGCATGAATGTGCCTGAGGCGCCCGCCGTACCGGTCCGCGATCCCTGGCCCGGGGACGCAGCCGGCGGCGCCAGGCTGCTGAAGGGGGAGCTGACTTATTACGGCGCCGTGCGACCGCTGCGCCCCGGTGCCTGGGGCGATACCGCCAGCGGCGGTGTGATGAGCGCGCACGCGCACGGATTCTCCTGGCTACGTGACTTGCGCGAAATCGGCACCGACGGCGCGCGCATGCGCGCCCGTGCCCTGGTGGCCGATTGGCTGGCGACGGCGCATGAGCCGATCGCGCAGCGGCCGGATGTCAGCGCCGCGCGGCTCACCGCCTGGCTCAGCCACTTCGATTTCTTCGCCGCCTCGGCGGAGGATCAATTCCGCGCCCGCATGCTGCGCTGGCTGGTGGCTGATGCGCGCCAACTGGCGGCCGCCCTGCCGGCCGAGGAAATGGACGGCCGCGCGCTCACCGCCTTGAAGGGGTTGATCGCCGCCTCGATCAGCTTCCCGGATCATGCCGGCTATCTGACGCGCGCCCTCCGCTTCCTGCCGCAGGAGCTTGAGCGGCAGGTGCTGCCCGATGGCGGCCACGTGGAACGCAGCCCCGGCGCCCATCTGGAAGCACTGCGGAATCTCATTGAGATACGCGCCCTTCTGCACCTCGCCGGCACGCCGCCGCCGGCGGCGCTTGGCGCATCCATCGACCTGATGGGGGCCGCGCTGCGCATGCTGCGCCATAGCGACGGCAGCCTGGCTCTGTTTAACGGCACGCGCGACGAACCCGCGCCGCTGCTCGACATGGTTCTGGCGCAAACCGGCCGCATCGGACGGGGCGGACCCTCGGTGCTGCCGGAAATGGGGTTTCATCGGCTGCAGGCGGGCGGCACGACGCTCATTGTCGATGCCGGCGCGCCGCCGCCACCCGGGCTGGACCGCTTGTCGCACGCTGGCACACTCAGTTTTGAAATGTCGGTGAACCGCACGCGGGTGATCGTGAATTGCGGCGCCATGCCGGTGGGCGGCGGCGCGTGGGCCGATGCGGCGCGCGCCACGGCAGCGCATTCCACGCTGGTCATTGCGGATACGAGTTCCTCGGAGCTGCGCGCCGGCGGCCTGGGACGGCGGCCCGAGCGCGTCACCGCGGAGCGGCAGGAAGCGAATGGCGCGCATTGGCTGGAGGCGAGCCACGATGGCTGGCTGAAACCGTTCGGCGCGGTGCATCGCCGCCGGCTCTATGTCGGCGAAAGCGGCGAGGACATACGCGGCGAGGACGCGGTGGAGGCGCCAAATGGCCAGCCTTTCACCGTCCGGTTTCACCTCCACCCGGCGATATCGGCGAATCTGCAGCAGGATGGGGAGGGCGTTCTGCTACGGCTCCCGGGGAGTGGCGGCGGCTGGCGCCTGCGCGCCGAGGGCGCGCGGCTGAGCCTGGAAGAAAGTGTCTATCTCGCCGCGCCTGAGCCACGCCGCAGCGAGCAGGTTGTGCTGACCGGCTATCCGGACACGCCGCAGCAAATCAAATGGGCCATTACGAAAGTGGGATAACGATCGGATCACGCATGGCCAGCCGTACCCGAAAGCAGCAGCGGATCCACTTTCAGGATGCCGAGCGCCCGGCGCCATTTGGTGTCGTGGTCGCGGTCGAACAGCAGCTCCTGCGTGGACGGGGCGGATAGCCAGGCATTCTCCTGCATTTCCCGCTCCAGTTGGCCGGGGCCCCAGCCGGCATACCCCAATGCCAGAAATCCGCGCGCCGGGCCGCCGCCCTCGGCAATCGCCTTCAGAACATCCAGGCTTTGCGTCAGGGCGACACCGTCTTCCACCAGCAGGCTGCCCTCGCCCGTCCAGTCGCTGGTGTGCAGCACCAGGCCGCGCGCCGAATCGACTGGCCCGCCACGAAACAACTCGATGCGGCGGCCAGGCGGCACCGGCGTCACCTCAAGCTGCTCCAGCAAATCGTCAAAGCTTGGGCGGGAAAGCGGCCGGTTCACCACCAGGCCCATCGCGCCCTCCGGCGTATGCGCGCACATGTAAATCACCGATTGCGCGAAATGCGGCGTGTTCATCGCCGGCATCGCAATTAATAACTGGCCGGTGAGCAACCCTTCCCCGGCTAGGGGCGTTGTCATCATCACATCGTCCTTGCTCACCCCACATCTTGGCGGATCGCCGCCGACCCGCAAGCAGCCCCGGCAGCAACATCGCACGCCGGCCACGCTTCGTGACAGGACGGCGTGCCTCGGTTACAGCTTCTTCACCCACGCAGCAGGAAAGCCTCACACGCTTATGGTCAAGCCCGGCGATACGCTTCCGTCCATGAAACTCATGACGCCGACGCCGGACGGCCCACGGGAAATCGCCACCGACGATCTGTTCCGCGGCAAGCGCGTGGTGCTGTTCGCCGTGCCCGGCGCTTTCACGCCGACCTGCTCGGCACGCCATTTGCCGGGCTTCATCGACCATGCCGGCGACTTCAAGGCCAAAGGCATCGATACGATCGTGTGCCTCGCCGTGAACGACGCCTTTGTCATGGGCGCCTGGGCCAAGGCGGCGGACGCGGGATCGGATATCGTTATGCTTGCCGATGGTTCCGCGCTGTTCACCAAGGCGCTGGGATTGGAACTCGATTTGTCAGGCCGGGGCATGGGCATACGCAGCCAGCGTTTCGCGCTGGTCGCTGATGATATGAAAGTAACGCATCTCGCCGTGGAGAAACCCGGCGATTTCGATGTCAGCCGGGCGGAGGCCGTGCTCGCGGCGCTGTAGGAAGAAGGTCAAGCCGTTCTTTTTTGAAAAAAAGAACCAAAAAACTTTTATCCGTTACGGGTAGAACAGAATCCGCCGATTTGGAACGGCTGTTGGACGCAACTGATAAAAGTCTTTTGCTTCTTTTCTTCAGAAAAGAAGTCCTTTCCTGCCTGTTCTCCCGTGCCAGCTAATGATGTTCGCTTTCGCCGCCCTTTAGAACGCTGCGTCCGTCGCCAGGCTGCTCATGACCGCCGAGTCGATGGTGGCCGAATGCCCTGACTAGCGCGGACAACCATGCCGGGGGGGCGTGCGTGGCCGACCCTTGCCAAGAGGACGAACGATGGCAGGAGCGGTGCAAAACCCTGGCCTTTCTACTGCCGTGCCGCCCCCGCGATGAGCCGCGCCGTTGCTTGCCCAGCGCGGCAGCCGGATGCATATCATCCGCCCATGCAGGATCTGACGTCGTCGCCGCACACGCTTGCCTCGATCCAGGTCGATCTGCCGGCCCCGCCGAACGTGCCGCGGGATCGCATCGTCGATCTCACCTGGGCCACCGGCGGCCGGCCGAACGATTTGCGCGACCCCTACGAGCCCTGCGGGTGGCTGAGCCAGCCCGGCATTCCGCGCATCCTGTTCAACCCGCCAATGCCCCATAGCGGGGGCCTCGCCGGCGGCAGCAAGGGTGCCTGGGTCGTTACACATTACGCCGATATCGAGCGCGTCTATACCGACAACGAACATTTCTCCAACAAGGGCGCCGCGGAATTTCAGGCGCTGATCGGCGAAACCTTCCGTTCCATCCCGCTGGCGATCGACCCGCCGGATCACGCGAAATACCGCCACTTCCTGTTCCCGCATTTCGGGCCAACCGCGATCAATAAAATGGAGCCGCGCATGCGCGCCCTCGCGGTGGAAATGATCGAAAGCTTCGCCAGCAAGGGCGAAGTGGACGTCGCCTGGGATTTCGGCCGCGTTTTCCCGGTGCGCGTGTTCATGGGGCTGATGGGTTTTCCACCGCCCATGTTCGAACAATTCCTCGCCTGGGAATGGGACATTCTGCACGCCGCCGATCGCGCCGCGACCGGTGCGGCACTGCGCAACGTGCTGAATTTCCTGCGCTGCTTCATTGCGGAAAAGGAAACCGACCCCGATGAAAACCTCGTATCGAAAATCGTGCATGGCGAAATCGAGGGCCGCAAGCTCACCGACGAGGAAAAAATCGGCACCGTCTGGTTTCTGTGGCTCGGCGGCCTGGATACCGTCGCCGCCACCATCAGCCAGATGTTCCGCCGCATGGCGGTCGAACCCGAAATCCAGCACCAATTGCGCGCGCACCCCGAACTCATCAACTCGGCGGTCGAGGAATTCCTGCGCACCCAGCCGATCCTCAGCTCGGCCCGCACCGCCACACGCGATTTCGAATGGCATGGCGTCACCCTCAAGGCCGGCGACTCCGTGCAGTGCCTGAATAGTTCCGGCAATTTCGACCCCGAAAGATTTCCCGACCCGCGCAGGTTCGATCCCGCACGCAAGGCCAATCGCCACTTCACCTTCATTGCCGGCATTCACCTCTGCCTCGGCGCCACCCTGGCGCGGCGCGAATTGCGCATCATCCTGGAAGAATGGCTGAAGCGCATTCCCGCGTTCACCATCAAACCCGGTGCGGATAGTACGGTCTTTCCGGGGCTGCTTTCCATTCGCAATCTGCCGCTGGTCTGGGAAGTCGAAAGAAAGACAAGCATAGGAAACGTTCTCTTTGAAGGGAACATTCTGCCGTCTGCCCCATGTGTTATACGAACCCGCCTGAGGATTGACGCGCGAGCAAGCAAGGAAGTATTTCTTTTTTGAAAAAAAGAAACAAAAATTTTATGTTGAGCCTATCGGCGCTGAAGAAGAATAAGAAGCTTGGGGTGCCCCCGAACCTCTTAAGTGCCGCCAGGCTCAATATAATCAAAAGTTTTTTGGTTCTTTTTTTCAAAAAAGAACTTCTTTCTTAGAACTTGCCTTTCTTCGGCAGTGAGTCGTTCTCAATGCGAGCTGGCACTAGTCGCTTCCAGCCGCGTAGCCGCCAGTTCCAGAACAATTGCCAGCAGCGCCAGCGGCACCGCGCCTTGCAGGACGAATCCCGGGCGGTTGGTAACGAGGCCGTCGATGATGGGTGTGCCGAGGGTGAGCGCGCCGACCGTCGAGCCGACTGTTGCGGTGCCGAGCGCCACCACGGCGGCGATGCGAATGCCCGCAAAGCCTTGTGGCCAAGCAAGGGGCAATTCGACGCGGAGCAGGATTTGCCAGGGGGAAAGCCCCATGCCCGTGGCGGCTTCCTTGATCGTTGCCGGCACGCCGGCAAGGCCGGCGCGCATATTTTCCGTCACCGGCAGCAGGCCGTAGAGGAATAGCGCCGCGAGCGTCGGCAGATTGCCGAAGCCCAGCACCGGCACCAGCAGCGCGAGCACGGCGGCGGGCGGAAAACTTTGGCCAACCTTCGCAATGAGATCGGCGAGTGGCGCGAACCCCCTGCCCCAGGGTCGCGTCGAGAGCACTGCGGCGGCGGTGCCGGCCATGGCCGCCGCTGTCACGGAGAGGGTGACGAGCCAGATATGTGACGCCGCCAGGGCGACAAACGATCCGCGATCGTACACCGGCGGCACGGTGCCGGGAAATGCCCACGCGAATAGCGGCGCTGTGTGCGGCATCAGCAACAAGCTTGCGAGAAACGCAGTGCCGGCCAGC
>DATJOH010000222.1:0-9052 GCA_035507235.1 Acetobacteraceae bacterium | reverse complement strand
AGTCCCGGCTGCTAATTAATGGGACTCTATCTCATTCTTGATATTTTCAAAGTGAGACACTACCAAAACTTTTACCTGTTCGCCACTGAAACCCGACGATTTGGCTAAGGTCTTATAAGATAAAAGTTTTTTGCTTCTTTTTTGCAAAAAAGAAGCCTTACTTCCTTGCCCAAAGGAGGAAAACGATGCCGGACTTCGTGCAGGCCGCCCCCAAGGCCAGTAATCGCTTTCGCGGTGACGCGGCCCTGCGCCGCGCCCTCACCCGCCTGCTGCCCGCGGAGGTGCTCGAAGCGGCCACACCCGCGCTCGACCGCATGGGCGAGCGCGCCGCCGGCGAACTCCGCGCCCTCGGCGAGCAGGCGGAGCGCGAGCCGCCGCGCCATGTGGCTTTCGACGCCTGGGGCCGCCGCGTCGATCGCATCGAGGTCAGCCCCGCCTTCGATCGCCTGGTCGCCATCGGCCAGGAGGAGGGCCTGGTCGCGCTGCCTTATGAAGCTCCGTATGGCGCCCATACGCGCATCGTGCAGGCGGCGCTGATGAACCTGTTCGATCCGGTCAGCGCCGTCGCGAGCTGCCCGCTGACCATGTCGGACGGCGCTGCCACCCTGCTTACCAAACATGACCCGGCGCTCGCCGCCCGCTACGTGCCGAAACTCACCGCCCGCACCGGCGGCTGGACCAGCGGACAGTGGATGACGGAGCGCGAGGGCGGCTCCGATGTCAGCCGCACCTCCACGGTGGCACTGCCCGAGGAGGACGGTTCATTCCGTCTCCACGGCACGAAATTCTTCACCAGCGCCACCTCCGCCGACATGGCGCTCGCACTGGCGCGGCCGGAGGGTGCGCCGGGGGGCAGTGGCGGGCTCTCGCTGTTCCTGCTGGAACTGCGGCGCCAGGACGGAAGCTGGAACAATATTTCGGTGCGGCGCCTCAAGGAAAAGATGGGCACCAAGGCGCTGCCGACCGCCGAACTCACGCTTGAAGGCACCGTTGCGGTTCCGGTGGGCGGCCTCGGCCGCGGCGTGGCGAAGGTTGCATCGTTGCTGAATGTCGCGCGCCTGTGGGCCTCCATGGCTGGCCCCGCCGCGGTCGGCCATCTGCTTATGCTGGCGCGCGACTACGCGTCACGTCGCGAGGTGTTCGGCGCGCCCCTGCGCGACAATGCAATGCATACCGGCTGGCTCGCGAACATCGCCGTGGAATATGAGGCGATGCTGGCGCTTTGTTTCGAAACCGCGGCCGCGGTCGGCCGCGCCGAACATGGCGGCAACAGTACCATGGCGCGCCTGCTGACGCCGCTCGCGAAACTCGCCTGCGCGCGCGGCGGCATTACCTACGCCAGCGAACTGATCGAGAGCTTTGGCGGCGCCGGCTATATGGAAGATACCGGCCTGCCGGCGATATTCCGCAACGCGCATGTGCACGCCATCTGGGAAGGCACCACGAATGTCCTGGCGCACGACGTTTTGCGCGCCCTGGCGAAGCGCGAGCTGGCAGAGGAATGGCTGGCCGATATCGAAGCCCGCCTGGCGGGCACACGTGACAGCGCCATGGCACCGATCCGCCTGCGAGTCGAACAGGCGGCCGCGACGCTCAGCCCACTCGTTCTCGATCCCGACGAAAAGGACGCACGCCGCACGGCGCAAGGCATGGCACGCGTCACGCAGGCCGCCCTGCTGGTCGAAGCGACCCAGGCCGCCGATCCCGCCGCCCGCGCGGCCGCCGATCTCTTCACCCGCGCGCCGCTAGTTGCCCCGCGCATGACCGATTTGCCGTTGGAGTCGTTTGTGTACGGTGGGGCATAGGGGCGCTTGCGTCTATTTCGTAATAGAAATATTTTTCTACCATTCGAAAAGAAAGGAAGGCAGTTCTTTTTTGAAAGAAAGAACCAAAAAACTCTTATCCGTTTCAGGCAGCATCCGTATCCGCCGATTTGGCCTGGCTGGTGGACGCCACTGATAAAAGTCTTTTGCTTCTTTTCTTCAGAAAAGAAGTCCTTTCCTGCCTGTTCTCCTTCTCGCCCTACCTGGGCAGAAGGTTTTTGCCCCAGCACGCCCGGGCGGCGCAGCGGCCGCCCGGGCGAAACCAGTGCGGCCTACGGCGTGAAGGAAAACACTGCGCCGCAATAGCAATTCGGGTCGCCGCCGGACAGGGTGACGCCGTAAAATGACTTCTGGATCTTGATCAGTTTGCCGACGGGGCTGGCAACATCGTAACCGCCGGGGAACGAGTATAGAACCGTATGTGCTCCAGTCAGCACATTTACCGAGAAAATTGTGCCAGCGTAGTTGCTGCCGCCGCTATATGTCGTCCCATACAGAGTGTCGCCGACGAGCGTCAGCTTCGCGTACGGATTTTGGCCGTCGTTACCGCCCTGAAAGGCATAAAGAACCGTTTCGACACCGGTCAGCGGGTTGAGCGTGAACACCGTGCCGGCACCATTGGCGCCGCCCGAATAGCTCGCCCCGTACAGGGTGCCTCGCACGTTGATCAAGCCGCGCTCGGGATTCGCAGCATCGCTGCCGCCCTGGAAGGAATATAGAACCGATTGCACGCTTGTCGCTGGATTCAACGAATACGCCATGCCATACCCATTGGTGCCACCGCTGGCGGTAGTGCCGTATAGCGTGCGGCCAATGTGAAGCAGGCTGTCGGTAATGTCGTACGCCCTGCCGGAGCCCGGGAAGGAATACAAAGCCGTGGCCACGCCGCTTGTCGGATTCAGCGAGAACACGGTGCCATTGCCGTTCGCGCCGCCGGAACCCGTTGTCCCGTAGAGCATGCCGGCCATACCGGTAAGGCTGGCGTCCGGTCCGCCACCGTCGCTGCTGCCCTGGAAGGCGTACACCGTTGACTCGATGCCCGTCGCCAGGTTCAGCGCGAACACCGTGCCATTGCTATAGGCGCCACCGTAATAGGTTGTCCCGTACAGAGTACCGTTGAGTTCCGCCAGGTCGCTGTACGTGAAGTAGCCATCTGGGCCGCCCTGGAAGGCATGCAGAACCGTTTCGGTACCCGTTTTCGGATCCAAGGCAAATACCGTCCCATCGCCGCTCGCGCCGCCGAATAGAGTCGTGCCGTACAATGTACCATTCACGTCGATCATGCTGGCGTGGGGCATCCTGCCGTCGTTACCGCCCTGAAAAGCGTGTAGTACCGTGAAGGTGCCCGCCTCCGCCGGCGTAGCGGCTGCTGCAATGACGACACCGCAAATTACTCTGAAGGTCGGCGCGTAACTCTTATACATATTTCCCTCCTGGGTGGTAGAATTTGGACAGCGCCCTACTTCAAGTCTTTCTGATAAACTTCTTAGCGCAGATTTCGATGCTTTTTTTAGATTTTGACGCTGCATAGGCGCCAATCTCATATTAACGACCTGTTAGTCAATAATTTTCGACGGACTCTGCTTGACCCTGTCCTCGGTCTAAGCGCGCGTGCGGCCGTTGCTGCGCAGGAGGGAGTTCATCGTGTTTTAGAAACGGAAAATTGCCATCCGCAATCCGACAACCGGCATTTACCGCCAGGCAAGCGGCGGCTTTGCACAGCCAGCCGCGTTGCCGACGGTAATGACCAGGCGGGGCAATCGCGCTCTAGCTCTTTGCTTTCCGCATGATTCACGCTTCCGGCTGCGCCAACTTGAGGCGATCATGCTGGAGACCGTGCCGTGATCGTTATTCGGCCGTGGCCCGCGGCACCTGCTCCACCGGCTGGTGCGACGAGCTTGGCGACCCGCAGGGCCAGATTGAGGCCCTGAGTTACGCCTGGATCGGCGATCATGATTGGATTGCCTGTCCAGCGAACAGCCTGTCGTAAGGTTGGGTACTAAATAGAATGGCGCATGGGCCGGGTGCGGCCCCACCCCGCCGGAGGCGCGCGCATGAGACTGAGCCAACGCATCGCGGCACTTCCAGCCTTCATCGGCACATCGCCGGGAGATGTGCTGAACGCGGCCGCACCGCACCGCGGCCTTGCCGTCACGCGAGACGTTGCCTTCGGCCCCCGACCGGACCAGCGCCTGGACATCTACCGCCCGCTGCATGCCGCCGACTTGCCTATGATCGTTTTCTTCTATGGTGGCGGCTGGCACGGCGGCAGTCGTGGCAGATACGGGTTCGTCGCCGCCAGCTTCGCCGGGGCCGGGGCTGTGGTGCTGGTGCCGGACTACCGTCTCTATCCCGCTATCCGCTTCCCCGATTTCCTGCGGGACTGCGCCGAAGCTGCCGCCTGGGCCCAGCCCCGCCAGCGCGCCCTGGGCGCCGGGGCCGGCTTCTACCTGATGGGCCATTCGGCTGGCGCCTATAACGCGGTCATGCTGGGGCTTGATCCGAGCTGGCTCGGCGAAGCCGGCGGCGATCCAGCCGGGATAGATGGCGTCATCGGCCTAGCCGGCCCCTATGATTTCGTTCCCTCGCGCAACCCTTCCATTGCCGCGAGCTTCCCGGATGACGGGCCGGCAACGCAGCCTGTGAGTTTTGTCCGCCATGATGCGCCGCCGCTGCTGCTCATGCATGGCACCGCCGACCGAACGGTGAAACCGCGTAACAGCCTCGCCCTCGCCGCGCGCCAGGCCGATGCCGGCGGCACCGCGGAGCTGGTGCTTTATCCCCGGCTGGGTCATGTCGGCATAGTTACGTCACTTTTGCCGCTCCTTGCGTGGCGCGCGCCGGTTCGGCGTGACGCCATCGCGTTTATCCGTGCTTCCCATCGGTCCCCACCCGTGCCAAGTCCGGCGCCCTTGCCTGCCGCGCCGGCGTGACAACATTTTCCCGACCTGACCGCCCGGCCCGACCTCATTGCCCGACTTTTGGCTGAACGAGTTTTCGACGGAATGAACATCGCCGCCCTTGCCCGCGCGCAGCTTTCGCCGATGGTTGCGGCCTCTGCCCGCCATCGTCTCATGGTCCTGGCGCTGGCCCTGCTGCTGGCCGCGGCGAGTATCTACGCCACCTCGCACTGGCTCGGCGTCACCACCGACACCGGCGGCATGTTCGCCAAATCCCTGCCCTGGAAACAGCGCAGCGACGCGCTCGCGCGCCTCTTTCCGCAGAACGACAATCTGATCGTCGCGGTGATCGACTCGCCGGTGCCCGAGGAAGCGGAGGAGACGGCGGCGGCACTCGCCAAGGCAATCGCCGCCGACAAAACGCATTTCGAGAGCGTCCGCCAGCCCAGCGCATCCCCCTACCTGGCGCGCAACGCCTTCCTGCTCATCGACCAGAAAACGCTGCAATCCGTGCTCGACCGCACGACGGACGCACAGCCTTTCCTTGGTGAGCTGGTCGCCGATCCAAGTCTGCGCGGCCTGGCCTCGGCGCTAGGGCTGGTGGTGCAGGGCATCCAGCATGGCACATCGCTCGCCGGCATTACACCGGCGCTCGAAAGCTTCCGCGCCAGCCTGGACGCCGCCGCCGCCGGCCATGCGAAGCCGCTTTCCTGGCAATTGCTGCTCGGCGGCAAGCTCGCGGAGCAGGCCGGCCGCTACCGCTTCGTGCTCGCCAAGCCGCGGCTGGATTACGACGCGCTGCAGCCCGGCGGTGTCGCGGCCAAGGCGTTGCGCGCCGCCGCCATGGCGCTGCCGGATGTAAAATCCGGCAATGTGCGGGTGCGCCTGACCGGCGAGGTGGTTCTGGATGACGAGGAGTTCGCCTCCGTCGCGGAAGGCGCGGTGGCCGGGCTGATCGGCAGCCTGCTGCTGGTTATGCTGTGGCTCTACCTGGCGGTGCGCTCCTGGCGGCTGATGCTGCCGATCATGGCGACGCTGGTGCTGGGCCTGCTCTACACCACCGGCTTTGCCGCGGTGGCGATCGGCACGCTGAACCTGATTTCCGTCGCCTTCGCCATCCTGTTCGTCGGCATCGCGGTCGATTTCGCCATCCAGTTCACCGTCCGCTTCCGCGAGCGCAGCCGCACCCATCCGGGCATGGTCGATTCCATGCGTGAAACCGGGCGGCGCAGCGGCGCGCAAATCCTCGTGGCGGCGCTTGGCACCGCCGCGGGGTTCCTCGCCTTCACGCCCACCAAGTTCATCGGCGTCGCCCAGCTTGGCGTCATCGCCGGTGTCGGCATGATCATTGCGTTCGCGTGCACCCTCACCATTCTGCCGGCGCTGCTCTGCCTCTGCCGGCCGCGGTCCGAGCCGCGCGAAGTCGGCTTTACGAGGCTGCGCCCGCTCGACGGATTTGTTGTGCGGCGCCGCTGGCCGATCGTTGTCCTGTTCTTCACTCTCGCCGCGACCGGCGGCATCCTGGCCGGCCAAATCCGCTTCGATGGCGACCCGCTGCACACCAAGGATCCGCATAGCGAGGCGATGCGCACGCTCTACGACCTGATGCAGGACCCGATAACCAACCCCTATACCATTGAGGCCCTGCTGCCCTCGCTGCCGGCGGCGCAGCGGGCCGCGGACAAGCTCGCGACCCTGCCGCTCACCGACGAAGTGCTGACCCTCAATAGTCTGCTGCCGGAGGACCAGCCGGAGAAACTGGCGGCCATCGCGGATGCAGCCTCGGTGCTGGACGTGTCGCTCGCGCCGCCGGCGCGCGTGCCGGCGGTGACGCCCGGGGCGTTGCGCCAGGCGGCGAGCAAACTCGCCGGCCAGATCGCGGGGCTTGGCGGCAAGCTGCCAACGGATGATCCGCTGCGGGCGATCGGCGCGGACATGGGCGCCCTCGCCGCCGGCTCGGATTCGAAATTGATGGCGGCGAACACGGCGTTGACGCGCTTCCTGCCCGTGGAACTGCAAGCCTTGCGCGATGCCCTGGCGGCGAAGCCGGTAACACTCGCGGACATACCGCCCGACCTCACGCGTGACTGGATCCTGCCCGACGGCCGCGCCCGCGTGCAGGCGCTGCCGAAGAGCGCGGTGGTGAACGGCCACGCGCTCCGCAGCTGGGTGAAGGGAGCGCTGAAAGCCGTGCCGGCCGCCGCGGGCTCCGCCGTATGGATCCTGAAAAGCGCGGATACCATAACAAATGCGTTCCAGATTGCCGCCTATAGCGCGATCGGCGCGATTGCGGTGATCCTTTCGATTGCGCTGCGCCGCGCGACGGATGTGGCGCTGGTCATGACGCCGTTGCTGATTTCCGGGCTGCTGACCGCGCTGCTCCTCAAAACCAGTGGCATGAGCCTCAATTTCGCCAACATCATCGCCCTGCCGCTGCTGCTGGGCGTCGGCGTATCGTTCAACATCTATTTCGTGATGAATTGGCGCAGCGGCGCCAGCCGGTTCATCAGCTCCGCGACCGCCCGCGCGGTGATGTTTTCCGCCCTCACAACCGGCACCGCCTTCGGCTCGCTCGCTCTCTCGCGGCATCCCGGCACCGCGAGCATGGGGGATTTATTGCTGATGAGCCTTGGCTGCACGGTCGTAACGAGCCTGGTGTTCGTTCCGGCGATGCTGGCAATCGTGCCGCGCCAGCGGGTACCGTTGCGCGCCCGTCTCCGCTCCACCGCGGCACCGGCCACCGCATCACATCGTAGCGAGCGATCCGCCGATCCGGTCAGATAGGCATTCTACGGGAAACAATTGCCGGCGTCGCCGTTTCCTCTGGGACCGCAGCAATTCGCACGGCACCACAGGAGCTCCCGATTATGCTGAAACAGCTTGTATTCTGCACCACACTTCTGGTGAGCGCCGCGGCGCTCGCGCAAACGCCGACGCCGGGTGAACCACCGGGTGGTGCGATGACCCCGCCGACTTCCACCGGGCCGACACCGGCACCCGGTCCGACGCCACCCGCCGCCATCGCGCCTGAGCAGCCGGCGGGGCACGTTGCTTCAACTTCGGCGCCTGATGTTTCCGCGGCCGACAAGAAGTTCGTGACCAAGCTCGCCTCCGCGAACACCGCGGAAATTCAGGCGGCGCAGCTGGCGCCGCAAAAATCGTCCGATCCGAAGCTGAAGGATATTGCCCAGACCATCCTCACCGACCACACCGCGGCAGGTCAGAAACTCACGACGCTCGCGCAGCAGAAAGGCCTGAAGATCCCGACTGCCCTTGACGCCAAGGACCAGAAGGAAATCGATAAGTTCAATACGCTGAGCGGCAAGAAGTTCGATCGCGCTTACGTGAAGGACGAGATCAAGGACCATAAGGCCGCGCTCGCGCTCTTGAAAAATGAATCGCTTCATGGCCAGGACGCCGACATCAAGGCGCTTGCCGATGAATTGACGCCGACGATCCAGAAGCATCTGGATATGTTGCAAAACACGAGCAGCTAGCGCCGGCGGTTCATTGGCATTGAGGAAAACTGGGGGAGCGGCGTTCCTCCGGTTTTCCGGCGCGATGCCTATGCGCTGCGAAACAAGCAAGAGTCTCGTTACTTTTGCAGTGATTCGCAAATCGCGAGCGCGCGCCAGAGGAGTTCGCCGATCGGCCGCTGCCCCAAGCTGGTTGTCAGGAACCCCGCGTCCACCCGCGCCAGCGCCGCTTCGGTCAGGCTCACTTCCTCCGCCGTGCCGGCCTCCAGCAGCATAGCCCGCGCAATGCCTGGCAGTGCGCCATCCTCAACCGGCGGTGTCACCCAGCGCCCGTTTATGCGGAAAAACACGTTGGCGGCGGTGGCCTCCGCCACCCGGCCCCGCGTGTTCAGCAGCAAGGCGTCGTCCGCGCCTGCTGCCGCCGCTTCCAGGCGCGCCAATACGCCATCCAGGTAATTCAGCGACTTGATGCGCGATAGCGGTGAGAATTCGTTGCGTCGCGTGCGGCGCGCGATAATGACCCGCGCCGGTGCTGCCGCCGGCGGCAAAGGCGCCGCGGTCATCAGCATTGTCGGTTGGCCGCCGCGGCCTGGCAGCAGGCCGCGCGCCGCCGGCCCGCGCGTCAGGGTAAGCCGCAGCGCCGCCTGGTGCAGACCATTTTCCCGCGCCACCATGCACAGCGCATCGAACAGCGCGTCATCGCCGAACGGCACCGCGATGCCGAGCACCGCGGCGCCTTGCCGCAGACGCGCGAAATGCCGCGCCGCGTCGGCAGGGATTTCGTTTTCTACTCGCATTGTTTCGAACAGGCCATCGCCGAGCGTCAATCCGCGGTCGGTGGGATCAATGCGCG
>DATJOH010000221.1:0-2246 GCA_035507235.1 Acetobacteraceae bacterium | reverse complement strand
TGCGCCGCAATCCAGTCATTGTCGGTGCGCAGGTGACCTGCCCGGTCGAGCGGGCTTCCCGCGAGCGCATTCGGGCGCGTGGGATGTATGGCGTGCATGGCATGGCGTTAAGGGCACGCGGCGGGGAATGCCAGAGGCTGGTGCCGATAATGCGGCACTTTCTTCGTGTGTTACCGATTGGCGAGAGCTGGCTTTTCGACCGAAGAAGGAAATATCCCTTGTTGGAAAAACGGGAACTACCCAGGTAGGGCGAAAAGGCAAGAAAGGACTTCTTTTCTGAAGAAAAGAAGCAAAAGACTTTTATCAGTTGCGTCCAACAACCAGTCCAAACCGGTGGATTCGGATGCCAGCCGCAACGGGTAAAAGTTTTTTGGTTCTTTTTTTCAAAAAAGAACTACTTGCCTTGCCCTCCTGCTCTATGAATCCGGCAAACCGTGATCACGGGCCCAGGCGGCAATCGGGTCGCGCAGGCTGGCGTACGAGGCGGCGCTGCGGCGGAGGCCCTCCAGGAAAGGGCGGAACGATCGCATATCCAATCCCAGCAGCGCTTCCTTCACACCGAGCACGCTGCCGGCGGACATTGATAGTTGGTCGATGCCGAGGGCGAGCAGCACCGCCGCGTTCAGCGGCTTCGCGGCGGCCTCGCCGCACAATGAGAGCGACCGGCCGACGGAGATGGCCTCGCGGCTGACTTTTTCCAGCAGTGCCAGCATCGGCGGACTCAGGAAATCATATCGTTCCGCGAGTTCGGGGGTGCCGCGGTCGGCCGCGAAGATGAATTGCAGCAGATCGTTCGAACCAATCGAGACGAAGTCGCATTCGGCGAGCAAGGCCGGAATTTGCCAGAGCAGGGCAGGTATTTCCAGCATGGTGCCAATCGAAAGGGTGGCCGGCGCGGGGCGGACACGGCTGGCCTCGGCGAGCAGCAACGCTTTCGCCTGGCGGAATTCGGCGAGCGTCGCCACCATCGGAAACATCACCGAGAGATCGCCGCCGTTCGCCGCGAGCAGTAAGGCACGCAACTGGCGGCGCAGCACTGCCGGCCGATCGAGGCCGACGCGCAGGCTGCGCCAGCCCATGGCGGGATTTTCCTCCCGCGGGCCGGCATGATCGGGCAATAATTTGTCGCTGCCAAGATCGAGCGTGCGGAACAGTACGGGGCGGCCGCCGGCGGCTTCCAATACGCGCGCGTAGATCGCCGCCTGTTCCGCGACATCCGGCACCGAGCCGCGCGCCATCATGGCGATTTCGGTGCGGAACAAGCCGACGCCCTCGGCACCGGTGGTATCGAGATGCACCAGTTCCTGTGCGAGGCCGGCATTCATAAAGAGCTGGAACTTCGTGCCATCCGCGGTGACGCTCGGGGCATCGCGGAGGCGCGCGCGGGCAGCGGAACGAACTGCGCGCGTTTCGGCAACGCGCAGGTACGCTTCGCGCACCGCCGCTTCCGGACGCAAAATCAGCGCGCCCTCGTCGCCATCGAGCACAATTTCATCGCCTGTGCTCGCGGCCTCCACGGCGCCGCGCGCACCGCCGACGGCGGGCAGGCCGAGGGCGCGCGCCAGGATGGCGGCATGTCCGCCGGCGGAACCTTCCTCGATGAAAATGCCGGCAATGCCGCGGGCATGCCATTCCAGCAATTGCGCGGGGCCGAGGCGGCGGGCAACCAGGATGGCCCCGGCGGCTTCCGGCCGCGGCACCGGTTCCGGATCGAGCGCAATCAGCAGGCGATCCGCCAGATCCTCCAGATCCGCCAGGCGTTCCCGTAAATACGGATCGACGATCTGGCGCATGCGCCCGCGCACATCATTGGCCACCTGGTGCACCGCCGCCTCCGCGGTCAGCCCCCCGCGCACCGCGGCGGTAATGCGCCGCAGCCAGCCCGCGTCGGCCGCGACCTTGCGGGTTGCCGCCATGACGTCGCGGCTATCGTCGCCATCCGGCAACTGGCTGTCGATCAGCGCGTCCAGGTCCTGGCGCATGGCGGCCAGCGCCGCCTCCAGGCGCCGCTGCTCCGCCTCCGGCTGGTCCGCCAGCAGGCGGCGCGGGGCGCGGCGGATACCGTGCAGCACGGCGCAGCCGAGCACGAGGCCGGTGGAAAGCGGTGCGGCTTCGAAATGACGTTGCACCGTGCCGAAGAAACCTTTTTCGGCCGCGTCGTCGTCGGCGGTCAGGATGTCGCTCAGCAACATCGCAACGGTTTCCAGAACCTCCACCTCGTCCTCGGTGTAGCGGCGGCTGGCACG
>DATJOH010000220.1:0-2826 GCA_035507235.1 Acetobacteraceae bacterium | reverse complement strand
GGCGAGGCGGAAATCGGCATCCACCAGATCAGCGAAATCCTGCCCGTCGCCGGAACGGTTCTGGTCGGCCCGCTGCCGGCCGAAATTCAGAATTTTACCGTTTATGCCGCGGGGGTCGGCGCGCAAACCCACGACGCTGCGGCGGCAAAGGCTTTCGTCAAATTCCTGGCCGGTTCCGAAGGGGCGGCCATTGCCAGGGCTAAAGGCCTGGAGCCACTGGCGCCATGACGATCCCCGAAACGGCAGCGCCCGGCCGAAGCCGGGCGCCGAATGCCGCATTCCAACGTTTCGCCCGGCTACGCCGGACGCGCCGGACCTGAGGCGTTAGTGACGCGACTGTTCCCACGCGATCCGGGGAATGTCGGCGCGAGTGATGCCAATATCGGCCAACTCACGGTCGCTGAGGTGCGAAAGCTCGTCCATCGCGACCCCGTAACGCTTCCAGGCATGGAGGAAGCGGGCAATTGAAGAAATCATGGCTCTATTCCCTTTCTCCGGCCTCCAATTTTGGAACCCGCCGGAATTGCTCGGGGAATATAAGCATCTATGGTGCGTCGCAAAACGATTATGCTGCAGCGCAGCTAATCCCATGGCGCATGGCTTCGGAAAGAATTTCTTAAATCAATTCAATAGAGCATCACGAGTTCTCGGAGAAATGCGGGTTCGAGGGCATGTTTGCCATGTTCATGACGCATTGATGAAACCGGGGAAATGGGGGTTATGGCCGCGATTCCTCGCCGATTCGCCCTGCTTCGGCCGCGGATCGATCCCGCCTGCGCCCCAGTCGCCCTATGCAATGGCGCAGCAGTCAGTTGCGTTGTGTCGGGGTATTGCCGATGGGGACCGTCTCGGATCACCGCCGTTGCGCACAGGAATGCGTCGCGATGGCGCAAACCTGCGATGACGACAAGGACAGGGTGCTGTGGCTGACGCTGGCCCAGTCGTGGCTGCGGCTCGCCGAGCATGTCGCGCGCGCGCACGAGGAACTGTTCAGCGCCGAAGAGGCACTCGAGGCCGAGCCCGACCGGGTGGCCTGACCGCGCCGGCCCGGCGGGCGCCTCGCGTCCGCGGGGGACGAAGCCGCCGCGTTACTGGCCGTGGCTTGCCAGGACCTGCTGGCAGGCGGCGCTGATTTTGCTGCGGTTCGACTGCAGGCAGCCCAAGATGCCGAGCACGTCCTGCGGATTGACCTCAAGCTGGGTCTGGCAAAACTTGGTGACGTCCGGATGGCAGGCGGCACGCTCCTGCGGGTTGCCTTCCCCCATCCCCATGCCTTTCACCGGCGGCGGCTGCGGCGGCAGCGATTGGGCGTGTGCGAAACTGCCTGCGGCCAAGGCCACGACGATCGTCAAAGTCGATACGCGGAACATGTCCCCCCTTTCGGGCATCCGGCCCCCGTTTGCGCTCGGATTCTTATCTCACATTTTCGCCGCCGGCGGCACGGATTAAATTCTTGCGCACAGATTGACGGCGGCCCGCGATTCGAGGTCGCTTGCACGGGGCAGGGCGGCGGCGATACAGCTACGCCCAGGGCGGTTAGCTCAGTTGGTAGAGCGTCTGCTTTACACGCAGAATGTCGGCGGTTCGAGCCCGTCACCGCCCACCAGCCTTCGCGCGCACACGCGGCCAAGGCTTGCGAAGCCAGGTTTGCGCGGTCACGGCTTGCACGGCCACGGCTTGCGCAGCCACGGCTTTGCACCGTCACGGCTTGCGGTTGCGCAAGCGAGGGCGCGTGCCGGCTTCGGTCTGATTTTTTGTGGCCGCCCGGCAAAACATCTCGCCCGCGCCATCGCATTTGAAAAGGCAACGGCAACGGGCGATGATGGATGAGCGGCGCAGGATCCGCGGCGATGCGAATCTAACGGAGAGCGGCGATCAGATCGCTTCCTTCAGTTCCTTGGAAGCGCGGAAAGCGACCTTCTTGCTGGCCTTGATCTGAATCGGTTCGCCGGTCGCAGGATTGCGGCCCATGCGCGCTGCGCGCTTTCTGACCTGCAGAATGCCGAGCCCGCCGATGCGAATGCGTTCGCCCTTTTTCAGGTGCTTGACGATATTGCCCACCAGACCGCCGAGGATGGCTTCAGCCTGCTTCTTCGAAAGTTCGTTATCCTCCGCAAGGCTCGCGGCGAGATGCTTCAATGTCACGGTAGTCGCGGTTGTTTTGCTTGCCATTAGTCCCTCCTCAATGAAGCGGTGGCGTAAAAAAGCGCCGCTCAGGGCGAGCAGTTAAACGATTCGGCTCCGGCTGACCACGCTTGTTTTGCCGATTCCACCGATGTTTTCGGCATGCCGGCGCTATCTTTATGTGTTCTATGGCGAGGGTAAGGCAAGCGGAAATGGCCGTTTTTGGCTCAAATCTTGACTTGGCGGCGGGGGGGCCTTAAGTGCCGTCGGCGCCCGCGGGGGCGTAGCTCAGTTGGTTAGAGCGTCGGCCTGTCACGCCGAAGGTCGCGGGTTCGAGCCCCGTCGCTCCCGCCAAATCATTACAGATCCTCAGCTTTTTCACGGCCTAGCGCAGCGGCCAAATTCCCGGCGGGCAGACGATGACGTCGAAGCCGGTGGGGATTCCGCCTGGTGTGCGGCCGGGAACCGGTCGGCAGGCCGCGGGAATGGGCTGGCAGCCAAGGACGGTGCAGGCGATCTGCCGTGTGGGCGCTTCCTGGCGCAGGCGGTGGGTGCTGGTGTGCGCGGAGGGGCGATGGCGGAGGTGGCGGGCGGCGGCCGGGTGATGCCGGAGCGGGTGCGCGGCCGCGGCTTCCGGCGCACACAATAGGACCACCGCCAGACACGCCGCGGCGGCCGATAGCCAAACCGCCGCCCGCGACA
>DATJOH010000219.1:0-3255 GCA_035507235.1 Acetobacteraceae bacterium | reverse complement strand
GCCGGCGCCGAGCTGGTTGAAATTCCGACCTGGCCCAATCTCACCAACGGATCGAGCGGCCCGCTCGGCGACGCCGAGGGCACGGTGCTGTCCTGCGAATTCAAGGCGGATATCAATGCTTATCTCGCCACCACGCCGGCGAGCGTCACCACCCGCTCCTTGGCCGATCTGATCGCCTTCAATCACGCGCATGAGGCTCGCGAACTCGGCCTGTTCGGCCAGGAATTGTTCGAAAAATCGCAGGCGACGCAGGGCCTGGACGATGCCGCCTACAAGCAGGCGCTACCGCTCTCCAAGCGCCTGGCCCGCGATGAAGGCATCGACAAAATGTTGGCGCAATATCATGTCGACGCGCTGGTAGCGCCCACCGCCGGCCCCGCCTGGGTGGTCGATACGGTGAATGGCGACCACGCCGCCGGCAACACCACCACCCTGCCGGCGGTCGCCGGCTATCCGCATCTCTCGGTGCCGATGGGTCTCGTTTATGGCCTGCCGGTGGGATTATCGATTATCGGGCCCGCCTGGTCGGATGCGCGCATTCTGGCCTATGGCTACGCGTTCGAACAGAAACTTGGTTTCTCCGCAAAGCCGCATTTCGATCCGCATCTGGTCAGCACGCCAGCGGTCGAGGATCTCTACAAACCCTATTTTCGATGAACGCGAAGGATCATTGCGCTTCTAAACAAGAAGCGGACAAGGCTGGGTAGAATGCGCCATGCTCCCAGCCAGCCCCTCAAAATGAGCGACGGGGGGTCTGGGGGGGACGGCACGTCTCCCCCAGTCTTTTTCAGGCCCCGATCGCATCAGCCGTACCACCATCGATGCGCAGAAACGCGCCCGTGGTATAGCCGGAAAGCGGGCTCGCAAGCAGCGCCGCCGCCACGGCGATTTCCCGCGGGCGGCCAAGACGCGGAATCGGTTGCGGCGTGACTTCGGCGGTATAGACACGTTCGTTCTCCTCGATGTCGTCCGGCCAGTTCAATTGCTGCCGGAGCGTGGCGAACCAGCGTTCCACCGCCGGGGTCAGGATGGTGCCCGGAATGATCGCGTTGACGGTAATGCCGTCCTTGGCCAGCAGCTTGGAGAGATTGACCGTCATGTTGTCCACGCCGGCCTTGGGCGCCGAATAATCGAGCAAAAAGCCGCGGGTTTGCGAGCCGGCCGTGCTGGAAATATTGATGATGCGGCCCCAGCCTTGTGCGCGCATATGCGGCACCAGGTGCTGCGTGAGGCGGAGCGCCGCGCAGACATTCAGATTGAAACTGTCCAGCCATTCCGTGGGCGTGACATCCAGCCAATCCGGATTATCCATGCGCAGCACGGCGCCGGCGTTGTTCACCAGAATGTCGATGCCGCCTAGACCTTGTAGCGCCGCTTCGGCAACGTTTTTCGCGTCCTCGTCGCGGCTGAGATCGCCGGACGTGACGACCGCGGTCACGCCGTGCGCCGCCACGTCGCGAGCCGTGTGCTCGGCGCGGTCGCGATCGCGGCCATGCACGGCGACCGCGACACCTTCGGCCGCCAGTTCCACCGCGATGGCCGCGCCGAGGCCGGAACTGCTGCCGGTGACGAGGGCGCGCTTGCCTCTGAGTTCCAGGTCCATGGCGTCAGGCCGGTGCCGCGCGGTCGCCGCCCGGTTCGAACCGCAGCAGGAATTCCGGCAAGTCGCGCGGCGTGCGCTTGCGGCCGGGGTTGTAGAACGGCAGCAGCACCAGCAACAGGCGCGGCAGCATGTTGCGCCGAAACGCCGCCTTTACGGCGCGTTGTCGGGCGCGGGATTGCACAAGTTGCGCCGCAGTCATGTTCTGCCGATCGACGGCAATGAGATACTGGCTTACCTCTTCGATATAGGCGCCGAGATGGCGCACGGCGAAGGCGAAACCATAAACGCGATAGAGCCACCCGTTCAGCACCGCGCCGATCGCAGTCTTCGAGTAGAGCGCATGGAAAAGCTTGTGGCAGACCTCGCGATGCTCGAATTCCTCGGCCATGTGCCATTTCCATAAATCGACCGCTTCGGCGTCGGCGCCTGCCAGGAACGGATCGCTTTTTTCGAACCACACGGCGGCCGAGGGCGGACCCATGGACTCGAAACCTTCCGCATAGGCAAGATTGAATTTGAGCGAGCGTTTGTTCAGGAAGCCCAGTAATTCCTGCCGTAATCGCTGCTCGAATTCCGGCAATTTCGTATAGCCGGCCTTGTAAAGCGCCTGGTTGAAGGCGGCGTGCTGGCGAAAATGCTGACCCTCCTGCTTGTTGAAAATATCGATGTCCGCGAGCAGTTGCGCATCGGCGGGATCAACCAATGCCCTGGCCCGGCCGAGCACTTTGATCAGATATGGCTCGACGTGCACGGGGATGGTGGAACTGGCGTTGTGGTGCTGCGCGAATTCCGGGTTCGGCGCCCAATGCGGGCGCACTTTGCCGTAATCGATCAGCGGTTGTCGGACGCGCATGGCGGTTCCCGGCCAAACTCCGGCGGAGGATAGTCGCCGGCCCTGGCCCACCCTGTGCTTTGGCGCCAATCATCGCGTTGGCGATGGCCGGGCGCGGTCCTGACGCGGGTTGGCGGATTGGCCTAAGACGCATCGGGTGGCGTGCGGGGAGGGGCGTGCAATGGCGGCGCCAGTAGCATTTTCCGTAGAGGTTCCCGAGGCGACGGTGGCGCGCATTCGCGAAAGGCTGCAACCGGAACTGGTTGCCTATGCGCCCGCGGGCGATTCCGCCTGGCGCTACGGTACTGATGCGACATACTTGCGGGACTTCGTTGCCTATTGGCGCGATCGTTATGATTGGCGCGCGGCACAACGCGAGCTCAACCGGTTTCCGCAATTCCACTGCGAGGTTGAGGGGATACGAATCCATTTCCTGCATGTGCGGTCGGGATCGATGCCGCGGCCGACGCTGCTGCTGACGCACGGCTGGCCCGGGTCAACCTACGAATTTCACGCCGCTGCCGACCTGCTCAGGCAGAAATTTGATCTCGTTATCCCCTCCCTGCCTGGCTACGGATTTTCCGGCCGCCCTGCCGGTCCAATTGGCCCACGACGCACCGCGGAACTTTGGCGTTCGCTCATGGTCGAGCATCTGGGCATTACACGCTTCGGCGTGCAGGGCGGCGACTGGGGCAGCGCGGTTGCTTCCTGGCTGGCAAACGATGCGCCTGAACATGTTGTGGGGCTGCATTTGAATCTGTGTTCGCCGCCGCGGGGCGGCGAGCCGGATGAAGCCGAAACGGCCTGGCGCGCGGAACTC
>DATJOH010000218.1:0-5728 GCA_035507235.1 Acetobacteraceae bacterium | reverse complement strand
GAGCTGTGGGGCACATGGACGCGAGGATGGGAGCTATTGGCACCCTCGTCCGTTTCTTTGGAAATTTCGGCGACCCCAAGAATGAAGGTGTGGCCGGCATGCTAGCTTAAGTGCAGCGCTTGCAATTTCGCCAGGTCCGGGGCGGAACCTATTGCTGCTTCAGACGAAACAAGCCTGAGCCAGGTCTTTGCGACAGCGGTGGCGGAAGTGATTTCGGCGCTGCGGGCGGCCAACTTCTTTGCAGAGCGACGGGCTCGTGGGTCGGGCCGAATTCAGCGGGCCGGGGTCCAGGGGCAGAGCCCCTGGCCTTACTTTACTTCCTTCGCCTGAAAATTCTCCAAGGCGAGTTGCAGCGCCTCAGGGCCCACGCTCACAGGCCCGGTAAACGGGTGGTCGATTTCCACCGCCACGAACAGCGCCATGAAAATGATCGCGGCCAGCATGCCGCTCATCAGGGCCTGGGCTCGCATGCTTGGGGTGGCGAAGAAAAACGTGAACCCCAGCGTCACCACGGCGCCGCCGAACAGCGCGACCCAGAGCACCCCGGGCACGATGCCAGCGCCCAGGCGCAGGCGGGTGCGTCGCGCCTCGGTGACGTCGCGCAGGTCGGTGAGCACGGCGTTTATGAGCACGGCGTCGCGCGGCGTGGTAGCGTTCGCGGCGAGCACCGCGGTGTACACGGCGTCGAGCGCCTCGCCGGGCTCCGCTGCCAGGGTGCCCTGCGCCAGGGCGGGCCAGTCCTCTTCGATCACCGCCTTCATGTAAGCGATAGCGTGCTGGCGCACGTCGCCGGCGGCCGGCGCGGGCAGGCCCGCCGCGGTGCGATACAGCGCGGTCACGGCAGCGGTTTCGTCGCCGACGGCGGCCTCGGCGTCATGGAATCGCTCCCAGACAACGACCACCGCAAAGCCGAGCATGACGGCGTAGACAACGCCGAGAACAGCGAATTTAAAGCCGGCGACCTCGTTGTTGAGCGACAATCGCTCGAAGCCGAAGGAGCGGCGGGTAAGCAGCGTGCCGCCCACCGTCAGAAGCGTCGGCAGAACGACAATCAGCAGAACCGATGCCCACAAGGGCAGGGATGACAGACAGAGCGACAAGCGACCCCCCGATGGGTGGAATGTTAAGGGTTAATGGGACGGGAAGGAAGGATGTTCTTTTTTGAAAAAAAGAACCAAAAAACTTTTGTCTGTTTGGCCGCCGTCGGTTGCACGCACAGAGGCTAGTCCGCGGAAGCCAGGAGCAAAAGTTTTTTGTTTCTTTTTTTCAAAAAAGAAATCTTTTCTTTTATTTCGCAATCAAAGATATGGCAGTAAAAGCCGAGCCCCTGCATCGCGAAGTTTCGCGGGCGCGGCACGCGCATCGAGGATGGATTGCGTAAGTTGCGGGCCGCGGCGGGCCGTCATCAGCGCGGACAAGCTTGATGCGAGGTCCGCGCTGAGGATTTCGACATTCAGTTCGAAATTCAGGCGCAAGCTGCGGGCGTCCCAGTTGGCGCTGCCGATAAAGCACCAGATGCCGTCCACGACCATGATTTTGGAATGGTCGAACGGTGGATGGTTCTGCCAGATGGTTACGCCAGCGGTGAGAAGCGGGCCGGGATTGGCGCGGGCGGCCCAATCCACGACGCGATGATTGCCGCGTGCCGGCATCAACACATTCACGTCGATGCCGCGCATGGCGGCGAGTGCCAGGGCGGTAATCAGGCGGTCGGCGGGCAGGAAATAGGGCGTCATGATTTCGATTTTCTCCTGCGCGCAGGAGATGGCTTGCAGCATGACGAATTCGATGTGTTCGAGATCCTGGTCGGGGCCGGAGGTGACGACGCGTGCGACCGCGTCGCCGGCGGGGGCAAGCGCGGGGAACCAGGCGGGGCCGGTCAGTTCTTCGTCCGTGACGAATTCCCAGTCATCGGCGAATGCTTCCATGAGTTGGGCGACGACGGGCCCTTGGAGGCGGAATTGCAGGTCGCGCACCGGGTAGGGTGGGTGTGTGGCAACCAGGTTGTGGCGGCTGATATTCATGCCGCCGGTGAAGGCAAGTTTGCCGTCCAGGACGAGAAGTTTGGTGTGCGTGCGGAGATTGAGGAAGGGCATGCGCCAGGGCAGGGGGGAATGCAGGAATTGCGCGACCGGCACGCCGGCATGGCGCAAGCTGCGGACCGCGCTGGACCAGAAATAGCCGCTGCCGATGCCGTCCACCAGCACGCGCACGGCGACGCCGCGGCGGTGGGCGGCAGTCAGGGCATCGAGCAGCGGGCGGCCGGCGATGTCGTTGGCGAAGATATAGGTGGAAAGAGCGATCGATTCAGTGGCGCACTCGATTGCTGCGTGCATGGCGGGATAGGCGGCGTCGCCGTTTTCGAGGATGGCTACATCGTTGCCGGGGTGGCGCGGGCGGCGGGTAATGCGCCAGGCGGCTCGATCGAGAGCGGCGAGGTGGTTGCCTGGCGCGCCGGCCGGGGCGGTTGCGGGGGTGTCGGTGTCGGCGGGGCGGCCGCGCAGGCTATGGGCGCGGCGGCGGACTCGGTTGATGCCGAATACCGCGTAGAGCAGGCCGCCGGAGAGGGGCGCGAGCCAAGCGAGGCCGATCCAGCCGGTGGCGGCGGCGACATCGCGTTTGGTGCGCAGCACGTGAACGGTGACGGCAACCGCGAGCGCGAGACGGAGAAGATCGAGCAGGTCGTCGGGAATTGGGGTGGCGAGCGTAGGGAGCCAGTGGAGCGGCCAGGGCATGTCGCTCACGGCGCGCGGTTAATCGGGCATGCCGAGATCGAAGTCGGGGATAACCGGCGGTTTGGGCGGTTCGCCGAGGTCGCGGTTCCAGTTTTCATCGGTTTCGAGCGGCGCGGCGTCGAAGGCGGGACCGTTGATAAGGTTGGTAATGACGGCAACGGAGACATCGGGCGCAATGCCCGCCTGCGCCGCCTGCTCCACGAGGGCCCGCAGCCGGGGAAGGAACCAATCGTGCGGGCTGGAAGTGGCCAAATTGCGTCGTCCGTCGCGTTCGAACAAGAGTAAAAGTTCTTTGCTTCTTTCTTTCAAGAAAGAAGATTCTTTCTTCTAGGCCGCGTCCGACTGGCGTTCCGCCCGTTTGCGGGCATGCGGATCGAGATGGCGCTTGCGCAGCCGAATGGCCGTCGGGGTCACTTCCACCAATTCGTCATCCTCGATGTAGGCGATCGCCTGTTCAAGGCTCATGCGGCGCGGCGGCGTGAGCAGCATGGCGTCGTCCTTGCCGGCGGCGCGGATATTGGTGAGTTTTTTCTCCTTGATCGGATTCACATCCAGATCGGAATCGCGGCTATGCTCGCCGAGGATCATGCCCACGTAAACCGCCTCGCCCGGTTCGACGAACAGGGTGCCGCGTTCCTGTAGATAGAAGAGGGCGTAATGAACGGCGGCGCCGTTTTCGCTGGAGATCAGCGAACCGGCGCGGCGGCCCTCGATATTGCCGGCCCACGGTTCATAGCCGGAGAACATGCGGTTCATGATGCCGGTGCCGCGGGTGTCGGTGAGGAATTCGCCGTGGTAGCCGATCAGGCCGCGGCTCGGGATGTGGAATGTAAGACGCACTTTCCCCCCGCCGGAGGGGCGCATATCCTGCATCACGCCCTTGCGGCGGCTGAGTTTTTCCACGACCACGCCGGCATACGGTTCGTCGACGTCGACCAGGCATTCCTCGAAAGGTTCTTCGCGCGCACCGGTTTCCGGATTGTCACGCGTCAGCACGCGGGGGCGGCCGATGGTGAGTTCGAAGCCCTCGCGGCGCATCGTTTCGATCAGCACGCCGAGTTGCAGTTCGCCGCGGCCGGCGACTTCGAAAGCCTCGGTTTCGTTGCTTTCGGTGACCTTGATGGCGACGTTGCCCTCGGTTTCGCGGAACAGGCGGTCGCGGATCTGGCGCGACGTGACTTTCTTGCCCTCGCGGCCGCCGAGTGGGCCGTCATTGACGCGGAAGGTCATGGCAAGGGTGGGCGGATCGACGGGCGTCGCGGGGAGCGGGCCGGTGAGTTCGGGGGCGCCGATAGTGTCCGGGATGGTGCCTTCGGAGAGGCCGGCAACAGCGATGATGTCGCCGGCTTCGGCTTCCTCCACCACCACGCGATCGAGGCCGCGGAAGGATAGGAGTTTCGTCAGGCGCCCGGTTTCCACCACGCTGCCGTCCGCACGCAGCACTTTGACCGGCATGTTGAGGCGGGCGCGACCCTGCTCGACGCGGCCGGTGAGCACGCGGCCAAGATAGGAATCATAGTCCAGGATGGAGGCGACCATGCCAAACGGCGCTTCCTTGTCGAGCACCGGCGCGTGCACGTGGCGCAGCACCAGGTCGAACATCGGCGCCAGGTCCTTGCGCGCGCCGTCCAGTTTTTCGTCGGCCCAGCCTTGCCGGCCGCTGGCATAGAGCATGGGGAAATCAAGCTGGTCGTCGTCGGCGCCGAGGGCGGCGAACAGGTCGAAAACCTCGTTATGGACTTCGTCGGGGCGGGCGTCCTGGCGATCGATCTTGTTGACAACGACGATGGGTTTGAGGCCGCGCGCGAGTGCCTTGCTGACCACGAACTTGGTCTGTGGCAGCACGCCTTCGGCCGCGTCCACCAGCACGATGGCGCCATCGACCATGTTCAAAATGCGCTCCACCTCGCCGCCAAAATCGGCATGGCCCGGGGTGTCGACAATATTGATGCGGGTGTCCTTCCAGACGACCGACGTGCATTTGGCCAGGATGGTGATGCCGCGCTCGCGTTCGAGATCGTTGCGGTCGAGCGCGCGTTCGGCGACCACCTGGTGCTCACGGAAGGAGCCCGACTGTTTCAGCAACTGGTCGACGAGCGTCGTCTTGCCGTGGTCGACGTGGGCGATGATGGCGATATTGCGAATGTCCATGGCAGGGTGCTCGGCGTTGGGCGCACAAACGAAAAGGGCCTGACCGGAGGCGGTCAGACCCTGAAGGCGCGGTTGCGGGCGGACAAATAGGCCGGGCGGCGGCGGAATGCGAGGGGAAAGCGTGCCGCCCGGCGGTTGGGTGGGTTGCGCGGGCGTGCCGCGCCTTGCGGTTATTGCGGGCTGGCGCCGGGGCTCATGCCGCCATTGCCAGGCGCGCCGCCGTTCATGGCCGTCTGGATGGCCTGCTGCGCGCCGGCGGTGTCGCCGCTGGCGAGGGCCTTGCGGGCCTGGGTCACCTGCTGAATCCGGCCACTCTCATCCGGCTGATTGGCGCTGCCGACCGGCGTGCTCCGGTCCAGAAGGCGCGTTTCCGCCATTTCCAGCGCCTGCTGAGCGGCGCCGGTGCGGTGGGCCGCGAGAGCCGACTGCGCCGCGCGAAGGTAGGCGTCCGGGTCGGCGCCGGCGCCAACCGCCGGCTGCGGCAGGTGGGGCGCGATGTCGGAGTGGGTGTCGGCCTGGTCGAGGTTGCTTGCCCTGGCGGAGGCGGGACCGCTTTCGCCGGTGCCGGGCTCATGCGCCCAATGCTCGCCGCCCATGTCGTTACTGGCTGTTTGGTCGGCAGCCATGGCGGCACGATGGTGACGGCGATGGTGCATGGTCGGCGCGGGCGCCGCGCTGCCATGGTCCGCGGGCGCCGCGCTGCCCTCATCCGCGGGGGCGGCGGACTGGTCCTGCGGCGCTGGCGCGGCCTGGTCGGGTGCCGCCGGGGCGCTGGTGGCGGCATCGGGTGCCGGGGTTTGCGCCGCGGCGGGGGCAAGGCTGCCAGTGGCAAAGGCAACGGC
>DATJOH010000217.1:0-5376 GCA_035507235.1 Acetobacteraceae bacterium | reverse complement strand
AGAACTCTTCCTCCTTAAAACTTATAACTCAGCGATACGCCAAACTGACGCGGGCGCAGGATGTTCGCCGACGCATAGCCGGTATCGTAATTCTCCGGCGTGATGGTCGGCAGGCGGTAACCGGCGTCATATTGCTCCCCGAAAATGTTCGTATAGCCTACCGTATCAAACAAGTTCTTGATGAAAGCGAACACTTCCCAGCGCCCACCGCGCAGGCCGGCATAGATGTTGGCAAAGTTGCGTGGATCCTGGTCAACATCCTGCAAGCCAAGATGATTGCGGGGCGTGAATGTATAGAGCGCGCGGAAGAAGCTTTCCACGTTACCGTTTATCGGTATATCGTATTCACTGTTGACGCTGACGAACCAGTTCGGCGCGCCCAGACTATCGTTCACGGTGCAGGTGCTGGAAATGGCGCCAGCTGGAAACACGCGTGGCGGGCCATCGGTGTTCGGATAGCCGCTGCCGGAGAAATCATTGCACGGCAGCTTGGCGTTGTCATAGTGTGAGTCGTCGAACGTCGTGTTCAATTGCAGGCGCCAGGCGTCGGTGACAATAGCATTGGCCGAGAACTCAGCACCACGGGCGACGGCGTTGCCGTTGGTGGTCGCGGTAGCGTAGCCCAGATTGGTGAACAGCTCCGGCTGCCGCCCGATATAGTTTGTATAAGTCTGGTTAAATATATCGGCATTGATGCGGACTCGGCCATTGAACAACTGGGTCTTGCCGCCGATTTCGAAATCATAGGATTCCTCGGGGCGGAACAGCAGAAAACTCTCTGGCAGGGGAATGCTTTCGCCCACCACGGCGCCGCCCGGCCGGTAGGATTCGCCGTACGTGGCATACAGGCTCAGATTATTGCTGAAGCGGTGCGTGTAGCTGGCGAGGCCCGTCCAGGCATGGTATTCTTCCTTCTGATTGTTCGGCTGGATCAAATCCTCGGTTATGCTGCCGCCGCCGAAGATCGGCGGAATGATGGCAACAAACGTGTTGTTTCTATACTGCTTCTCAAACTGCCAGCGCACGCCGCCCTCGAATATATCGTCCGGCGTCAGCTTGAATGTCTCGTCGGTGAAAACGGCATAATCGGAGACTAGTTGCGGTATCTTCACATCCGCGTTCACGATCGCTACAGGTGCGACGCCATGGGGTGAGCCGGGTGAGGGCTCGAACAGGAACTCGGAGGGCGTGAACACGTCGGCGTCCGCGTCCTGGTGCGCGTAATAGGCGCCGACCATGTAGCCGAACCGACGCTCGCCCGATGACTGAAACCTTATCTCCTGCGTCAGTTGCTCCAACCCGTTGGCTAACTCCTGGGATCCGGCGTTGAATTTCGGATAGAGTCCGCCTTTATCCTGATATTCCTGAAACTCGTCACGGAGTGCCTGATAACCGCCGACATAATCGAACTCATTTTCCGCGAGTTTATAGCTCGCCTCCAGGGTCAGAATGCCGGTGCGATCATAAAACGTGTACGGGCCGGGCACTACCGCGATATTGTCGGCGGGCGTGAATGTTCCTTCGAGGCCAGTGCCCGATACGCCGAACAATTCGCGCGTGCGGTCGTTCGATTCCTGATAGGTCAGCACCACATCCAGCGCATCCGTCGGTTTCGCCTCGATGGTCAAGCGGTAGCTGTGCTGCCGATTATAATCGGACTTGCCGGTCGAGATATCCCGCGTGCCGTAAAGATCGTTTTGATCAAATAAGCCGGCGAACCGCACTGCCAATTTGTCGGGGACGATTGGGCCGCCGGTAGCGATCTGCGTTTGTATCTGATCATCGGTCGCGAAGATCTGGGTAATGCTGCCGTCCCACTTCTCCAGGTCCGGCCGCTTTGTGTTGATCAGGATTGCGCCGGCTGGCGAGGTGCGGCCACGCAGCGTGCCCTGCGGCCCGCGCACCACTTCCACTGACTCGATATCATACAGATCCTGAAACACGCTGGAGGTTTGTGAAATCGGCACTTCGTTAAAATAGAGATCTACCGCCGGATTTGCCGCGGTATCCGGATCGTAAGTAATGCCACGCAGTGATATGTTTTGTCCCTGCCCGCCATTATCGCTAAGCGTCAGGCCCGAGACGAGCAACTGTATGTCCTGGAACTGGGTAATAGCCAAGCGCTTTATGGTGGCGCCCCCAACAACATCCACCGTTTGTGGTACCGACTGAATATTCTGGCGGCGCTTTTTTGCAGTAACGATAACCTGTTCCAACTGCAGCGGTGCCACCGTCTGGGCATGAAGATCCGACCACAATAAAGCCGCAACCAAAAAAAGCAAAAGTTCTTTGCTTCTTTCTTTCAAGAAAGAAGCCTTCCTTTCTTCCTTTGCCCGGTGCCTACGCATCATCCACACGCTCAACACCCGGAACGCTTTTCAACGCCTGGCGCAATTTCGGCGTTACCGGATAAAACCCTGGCAGGGCAATTTCCACTTCCTGCCCTTCCAGCATGGGCACCAGGTAGATACGTCCACGCCCGCGTGTATCCCGCCCGAGGACCGATTTGATGGTGGGAACCGCTTGCGCGTCGCGCAGCCAGATCCGCATCGAGGCGCCGGCTTCCGCGGCGGCCTTTTCGAGACTGCCGACTTCCTGTGCGGTGATACGCAGCGCCTCGCCTTCCACGGCCACGTCCGCCGTCACCAGCAGCGCGGCACCGGGCACCAGCGCGTCGCGCACGCGGCTTAGCACTTCGCTGAACAGAGTGACTTCGCATGCGCCGGCGGTATCGGAAATTGTCAGCCACGCCATGCGATTGCCGGTTTTCGTTGGCCTCTCCTTGATGCTGACCATGCAGCCGGCCAGTTTCAGGCGCGCGCGGCCGATTTCCGCGCGTTGCGCCACCTGGTTGAGTGGCACGACGCCGAGGCGCCGCAGCAATTGCGAAAATCCGTCCAGCGGGTGGGCTGTCAAATGGAACCCAATCGCTTCGGCCTCGTAGCCGAGCCGTTCCATGTCGGGCCAATCGCCGATATCCGGCAGGCGCAGCTTTTCCGGCGCGCTGCCGCCGAACAGGCCGATTTGCCCCGATCCCATTTCCTCAGCTTCCGCTTGTGCCCGGCGTAATATGGTTTCCGCGCCGCCGAACAGCCGCGCGCGATTGCGGTCCAATTCGTCGAAGGCGCCGGCACGTATGAGATTCTCGATCTGCATTTTATTCAAGGATCGCGGATCCACGCGGGTGGCGAAGTCCGTTACGTCACGGAACGGTTTGTCGCCGCGCGCCGCAACCACGGCGGCCATTGCCGCCATGCCGACTTTTTTCACCGCCGCGAGGGCGTAGCGTATGGCCAGCGATCCGCTTTCCAGCCGTTCGACCGTGAAATCCGGCTGCGAGCGGTTGATGGAAGGCGGCAGCACGCGAATATCCAGCCGCTCCGCTTCCTGCCGCAGCGCTGCGAGCTTGTCCGTGTTTGCCATGGCGAGCGACATGCAGGCCGCCAGGAACGGCGCAGGGTGGTTCGCCTTCATCCACGCCGTCTGGTACGAGACCAGGCCGTAGGCCGCCGCGTGCGACTTGTTGAAGCCATAATCGGCGAATTTCGCCATCAGCTCGAACACTTCCACGGCTTTCGCCTCGGTGATGCCGCGCGCTTTCGCGCCATCGGTGAAAATCTGCCGCTGCGTATCCATTTCGGCGCGAATTTTCTTGCCCATGGCGCGCCGCAACAGGTCCGCACCGCCAAGGCTGTATCCCGCCATTTTCTGCGCAATCTGCATCACCTGTTCCTGGTAGACCATGATGCCGTAAGTCTCTTCCAGGATGTCGCGCAGTTCCTCGTGCGGCGGTTCCCAGGCTTCGCCGTGCTTGCGCTGGCAGTAGGCCGGAATATTCGCCATGGGGCCTGGGCGATACAGGGCGCCTGCCGCGGTCAGATCCTCCAATCTGTCTGGCCGCATTTGCCGCAGCACGTCGCGCATGCCCTGGCTTTCAAACTGGAACACGCCGCCGGCATCACCGCGCGACAGCATTGCGTAGGTTTTTTCATCGTCAAGCGGAATGGTCGCAAGATCGACGCGCACTCCGAGCGCTTGCAGAAATTCTGTCGCCTTCTGCAGGATGGTTAATGTCGTCAGGCCGAGGAAGTCGAACTTCACCAGCCCCGCCTGCTCCACATATTTCATGTTGTATTGCGTCACCAGCGTGCCTTCGCGGGGGTCGCGATACATCGGCACGAGTTCGGTAAGCGTGCGGTCGCCGATCACCAGGCCGGCCGCGTGGGTGCTCGCATGCCGGTACAGGCCCTCGATCTGCATGGCGATTTCCAGCAGGCGGCGCACCGATTCGTCGCTTTCGCGCATGTCCTGCAATTTCTTTTCGCCGGCCACCGCTTCCTTCAAGGTCACCGGCTTGGCGGGATTGTTCGGTATCAGTTCCGCAACCTTGTTCACCTGGCCATAGGGCATGCCCAGCACGCGGCCGACATCGCGCACCGCGGCGCGCGCCTGCAATTTACCGAATGTAATGATCTGCGCCACCCGATCGTCGCCATATTCGCGGCGCACGTAATCGATCACTTCGTCGCGCCGGTTCTGACAAAAATCGATGTCGAAATCCGGCATGGAAACGCGTTCCGGGTTCAGGAACCGCTCGAACAGCAGGCCGAACTGGATCGGGTCGAGGTCCGTAATGGTCAGCGCCCAGGCCGCCACCGAACCGGCGCCGGAGCCGCGGCCCGGCCCCACCGGTATGCTCTGCGATTTCGCCCATTGGATGAAATCAGCGACAATGAGGAAATATCCCGCGAACCCCATGCCGGCGATGACGCCGAGCTCATATTCCAGCCGTTCGCCATAGCGGGCGCGGGTCACGCCGTCCGCGTGCACCGCATCCATGCGGCGCGCCAGCCCCTCGCGCGCCATCGCGCGCAGCGTCTCCTCCTCCGTGCTGCCGGTCCGCACCTTTGGGCACACCGGCAGCAGCGGTTTGCGGGTTTCCGCCATGACAGCGCAGGTTTTCGCAATCGCCAGCGTATTGTCGCAGGCGTCAGGCAAATCGGCGAACAGCGCACGCATCGCGTCAGGCGGTTTGAACCAATGTTCCGCTGTCACCCGGCGCCGCTCCTTGTCCGCCAGCAGCCGCGCCTCCGCTATGCACAGCAGCGCGTCATGCGCCTCATACATCGCTTTCGTATCGAAGAAGCATTCGTTTGTCGCAACCAGGGGCACGCCGTGCCGGTCCGCCAGCGTAATCAGGCCAGGTTCCAGCGCCCTATCGGTGGTGGTATGATGTCGGTGCAATTCCACCGCGAGGCGGTCCGGGAATGCCTCGCGCAGCCGTGCCAGCAAGGCAGCGGCGTCCGCCTCCCGCCCCTCCCCCAGCAGCCGAGCCAATGGGCCGCTTGTGCCGCCGGTGAGACAAAACAGCCCTGC
>DATJOH010000216.1:0-2164 GCA_035507235.1 Acetobacteraceae bacterium | reverse complement strand
GGGCGAGGTTGAAGCGGCGGTTGAAACGCTGCGCGCGCGTGCGCTGAAGCTGACCGAGTCCTATTCCGGCTGCCTGTCATTCAAGGCGCTGAGGGGCGTGGACAATCCCGACAAAATCCTTCTCCTTGCGGAGTGGACGTCGATCGAGGCTCATCTGGCGTCCCGCAAGGAACCCGCGCATGCCGCGTTTCGTGCATTGATGTTGCCCTTCAGTGCGGGCGCCCGCACTGAACATTTCGAGCCGATCTAGTCACTGCAGCCGAAGGGGGAAGGAAGATTCTTTTATCTGGAGGAAAAGGTAAATGCCCGGGTAGGGCGAAAGGGAGAACAGGCAGGAAAGGACTTCTTTTCTGAAGAAAAGAAGCAAAAGACTTTTATCAATGGCATCCAGCAATTAGTCTAAATCGGCGGATACGGATGCTACCCGAAACGGATGAAGGTTTTTTGCTTCTTTTTTTCAAAAAAGAAGAGCTTCCTTAGCTCTGTTTCAAACTGACCCTAGAATGCCCGCTCCACGCGCACCGGAAATCCGGTAAGTACCGGCATGGCGTTGATGGGATCGCGACCGGTGGTGGCGCTGGTCAATAGGTTCGTATTCACGCCTGGTTCCGTCGTCGTTTCGTCCGGCAGGCCGCCCCAAAGATGCGCCATGGCAATCACGCCTGGCCGCAACGCGTCATCCGCGCGTACAGCCGCGGTTATGTGGCCATGCGCGGACGTAATGGAAATCTTTTCGTCCGCCGCGATGCCGAGCCCGGCAAGATCGCGCGAATGCAAATAGGCCAGGTTTTCACCCATGCGTGCCCGCACGCCAGGCAAATGGTGGTACATGCTGTTCTGCACGTCCCGCAGCCGACGCCCCGCGAAGCGATGTGTAGCGGTGAACGCGGCATCCTTGCGGGCCTGCCGCGCGCCGGCCAGTTCCGTAAGCACATCGGCGGGTGCCACATCAAAGCGCGCTTCGTTCGCCGGCTCGGCTTCCTCCACCGTCAGCGGGTCGCCCGGATAAATGCGGCCGCCCGGGGTGCGTCGCAATTCGGCGAACGGCACGGCGCTATCCTGCAGCAGGCGCGCGATCAGCTCCTCGGCGCTCGGGCGGCTGGCCAAATCCTGCGCCTCGCCGCCAAGCCGCAGGGTCAGGCCGAGGCGCCTCGCGAGTTCCCACAACACGACCCAATCGTCCACCAAGTCCGATCCGGTCGGTGGCTCAACGACCGGCGGACTGTAGCTGCCATAGGGGGCAAAGGTGATGATGGATTCGTAATCGCAATCGCCTACCTCGGCCCGTTCCAGCATCATCCGTGGCGGAATCACGTAATCGGAAAGCCGGGCGGTTGGTGTCAGGAACGGATCGATCGTCACCAGCAGGTCGAGCGCGCCGAGTGCCGCCGCCGCGCGGCGCGTTTCCGGCATGGCGCTGACCGGATTGCCGCCATCGACGATCAGGGCGCGCAATCGCGCCGGGTGATCGGCGAGGATGTCGTCGGCGAGCGCGCCGGTCATGCGTTCGCCGAACAGCAGGCCGTAACCGCCGGGCCCCGCGCCCGCCTTGTCGGCAAAGCCGCGGCGCGGCGGGATGACCTGGGCGCGGCAGCGTCGGCGTGGTCCCAGCACGCCGGGATTGGGCACCAGGTCGCCGGGCCGCGCATAGCGGCCGCACACCACATTCAGGCATTCCAGCAAATGCTCGGCGAGGTTGGCGTGCGGCGCCATGTCCGGCCCCGTGCCGGACGCCGCGGAGCCGCGTTTGCGCCGCCCGTCCGGCATGGGCGCGGCGAAGGCGGCGGCGGCGGCCAGCAAATCCTGTGGCGCGATGCCGGCGCGCGCGGCCACATAATCCGGCGTGAATGCCCGCGTCGCCTCGCGCAATGCATCCAGCCCTGTCACGTAACGATCGCAAAATGCCTGGTCCTGCCAGCCGCTCTCCAGGATGATGTGGAGCAGACCGGCGAGCAGGGCAGGGTCCTCGCCCGGCCAGGGCTGCAGAAAATGATCCGCCTGGATTGCGGTTTCGGTGCGGCGCGGATCGATGACAATCAGTTTCAGACCGCGTGCTTTCGCGTCCCGTAGGCGGCGCGCGGGGTTTTGCAGGGGAAAGTTGAAGGTGGAGAGCGAGAGCAGCGGATTGGCGCCCACCAGGAGCAGCACGTCGGCTACCTCGAAC
>DATJOH010000215.1:0-8157 GCA_035507235.1 Acetobacteraceae bacterium | reverse complement strand
GTTTCATGTCGACGCGGCGTGGGGCGGCGCCGCGGTGGCGTCAGATCGGTTGCGGCCGTTGCTTGCGGGCATAGAGCACGCCGCCTCCATAACGATCGACGCGCATAAATGGTTCGCGACCACCATGGCGAGCGGCATGTTTCTCACCAGCCGGCCGCAGGCGTTGGCGAACTCGTTTCAGGTCACGATGGAGTGCATGCCGTCCAACATTGCATCGCTCGATCCGTATGTAACGACATCGCAATGGTCGCGCCGGTTCATCGGCTTGCGGCTGTTTCACTCGCTCGCGGCGGCTGGATGGGAAGGTTACGCGACGCATGTGGAACGGTCGGTCTCGTTATGCGATCTGCTGTGTGAGAGGCTCGAGCGCCTCGATTGGACTCGCGCTAATGCTTCGCTGCTCGGGGTTGCGTGCCTGCTGCCGCCACCCGGGTCGCGCAGTCCGCAGGACATCGCGCGAACCGTGCTGCAATCGGGCGCTGCGTGGGTTTCGGCCGTAACGTTTGAGGGGCAAACGACGATCAGAGCCTGCGTCACCAGCGGTGAGTCAACGCAGCAGGATATCGAGGAATTGGTGACCGCTCTCACGATGGCGAGCGGCCGAGACAGTTGATTGGCGCTGACGTGGAAGGAAGAAGTGTTCTTTTTTGAAAAAAAGAACTGCTTCCTTTCTTACCCAACATCACGCCGCTGCGTATTCGTAATCATAATATGGCATGCCGTAACGCGCCGCTTTCACGGCATTGACCTTGTTGAGTACCATGCCGGCGAGCGGCGCGTCTGCGGCGCGGAGATCGGCGACGGCGTTTTCGACACATTGTTGCGTTGTCGCATCCCAGGCGACCACCATGACGGTGGCGTCGACCAGATGCGAAACAAAGAGCGCATCGCTGATGGCCAGGACCGGGGGGGTGTCGAGGACGACGAGATCGTACTTCTTCTCGAGATCGGCAATCAGTTCCTGCAATTGAGTGCTCTCCACCAGGCGCGAGCGCGGGCCGGCAACCATTGCGGCAGCATCAATGACCGAAAGCGGGAGGTTGGTAGGTTGCGTCCGTTCGGAGTTGCGATTCTGGGGCGGTAGCAGAACGTCGAATCGTCCTTCGGACGCAGGACCGGCGAATATCTTGCTGATCGACGGACGATGCAGATCCAGGTCGACAACGACTGCGCGGATGCCGGCTGCCGCTGCCGACACCGCGAGCGCCGCGGCGATCGTCGATTTGCCTTCACCTGGCGTTGCCGATGTGATTTGCACGACTTTCGGGCCGTTCTTGTCGCCAACGCGAAGATGCAGGCGTAGCAGCTTCAGGCTTTCTGCAAACGGCGAGGTCGGCTTTGCGACGAGGTATTCGTGAGGTGAAAGAAGCTTCATGCCGTTGCGAAGATCGGAGCGGCGCAGGAATGGAGCACTGGCAAGCACGCGCAGCGAGGCGGCACGGCGTGCGCTCATATGGTCGACGACGCGATTGCGGTGATAGGGGATCAGGAAGATCAACGCCGCGCCGATCAGGGCGCCAAGGCCGAGACCGGCGCCAAGGCATATCGAGGCGCGCGGGAAGCTAGGCGCGTCCGGTAGCTCTGGATAGGATATGATGCGCGCTTCGACATCGCTGCGTGACCGCTGCTGTTCTACCTGGCGCAGCCCTGCGAGGGACGAATCATAGGCGGCTCGGTTGGCGTCGGCCACGCGCTCCGCCTCACGCAACTCGATGCGGCCTTCGCCTTCGTCGGCCGCGCTGACGGCGCCGACCAGACCGGCAAGCTGCTTCTGCAGCTCGTCGCGGCGGGCGACCGCGGTCTCGTAATCATTGCGCAACATTTGCACCGTGCGGGAGGCCTGCTGCGCCAACTGCCGGTTAATGGCGGCCCGCTCGTTTTCGGCCTGACGAAGCGCCGGATAGCCAGACGCGTAGCGAACCGAAAGCTCGGCGATCCGGCGGTTTGCCTCCGCCGCCTGGTTGCGCAGGTTGGCAATCATGCCGGACGACGCAACGTCGGCAAGGGTTTCCAGGTTGCCGCCATCTTTCGCGACATGCTGCGCCTGCTGATATTTCGCGGCGGCAATGTCGAGATCGCTTTGGGCGGCCACCAGATTCGTGTTGACCTCGGTAATGGCCTGGCGGTCCACGGAGGTTTCCGGCGCGTTGGAGGCGGCGAGCAGGCCATATTTTCTGCGAATGGCTTCTACGGCAGCCTCGCTTTTCATCAGGTCGTCGCGCTGTGATTTGAGCCGGTCGGTGAGCCAGCTGGTGTCGCGCTCGGCCGCTTCGTTCCGCGTGGTGACCTGGTCGGTGAGATAGGCCTCGGCGACCGCGGCGGCGAGGCGCTGCGACAGCGCTGGATCACCGGCGGTTACGCTAATGGAAATGACGTAGGTTATGCCCTCGCGCTCGGTGTGGATCATCTTGCCGAGGCGTTCGACGGCATGCTCCTGCTTCGCTTCGGGCGTCTCTGGCACCGGTGCCGCGCCCGGTAACGGCAGAAGCCGATACAGGAGCGGCCGCTCCGCTTTGGTAAAGGCGGGATTGTCCAGCAGATGCTCCGAGGTGACGACCCGGCTGAGCAACTCCGAGGAGGCGATTACCTGCTCGACGTTGGCAATCTGGGATGAGTCCACCGAGAGGTCGGTAAACGCGCCGTCCATGCCGTACGAACCGGGGCGTTTCGGATCGATCATGATGGCCGACCAACTGGTGTAGCGGGGCGGCAGGATGCGGAGTGCGCCAAAGCCGAGGGCGCCGCCGAGCAACACGGCGCAGACAAACAGCGGCAGGCGGCGGATGGCCGTGCGGATCAGCAGGCCGATGTTAAGGTCAGCGCTGGCGTCCGCGGGCTGATACTCCGAAACATCGGCGGGCGGCGGTTCGATTAGTTGCATCGGGCGGGCCCTCGCCGCCTCGGACCTGGCGGCGGGCCGGGCGTGGCGCATGCAAAACAGTGCCTGTCGGCGTCTTGCGAGCCCACGTGCAAATCTCCAATCAAATTTCCAGCGTCGCCGTGGCTGGGACGGTGGATCATCATGAACCGTAGTCGTTGGCGGGACAGACGCCGAAGAGCCGCCCGCATTACCATGGTTAGTGCAAGCCGGACGCGGCCAATCTGCGCGTCGCCGTTCGCTGGGCCAGTCTAGTGCAAGTGCTCCAGCCGAGCTAGGGCAACAGGGCTGGTCGAGGATCCTGACGCGGTTGGCGCGGGCGTAAGACGCATGGCGTGGGCGCCGGCTGCGCGCGGGTTCGTTCGGTGGGCGCCGCGTGGCAAGCGAGCTTCGCTTAGCTAACCCGGAGGGGCGGCGCCCGTAACTAGGCAGCATACCCCGTGCCGACTGATGCCCATTTGATTTGCGCCTGCGTCGCGATGGCGCGAAAATTGCGCTAATGAAAGTTATTGGTTCTGATCAAGCACTCGTGAGCAAATCTCCTTTCCAATCGTACCTCGCGCCGGGCGCGACAAGCATAGCCGCACGTTTCATGCTCACTTTTCGGCGTGTCATCGCGCCAGTGTATTACCATGAGTAGCGCCCTTGCGGCGGTGGACGCCGGTGGACGCGGTTCGGCGGTGGCGCCCTGGGTGAGGGCTCTGGGCAATATCGCGGCGCTGACGAAACGGAGCAATGCGACGCTGCCAGGGCTGCTGGATGAGCTGGCAGAAAGGTTTGGCGACAGCCCGGCGCTGGAATCGGAACGTGAATGTTTGAGCTATCGAGCGCTCGCGGCGCGGCGCGACCGGTACGCCGCGTGGGCGGCGCAAGCCGGCGTGAGGCGCGGCGACGTCGTCGGCCTGCTGATGCCGAATTGCGCCGAATATGCCGCGATCTGGATGGGGATCGGCCATGCCGGCGCCGCGACGGCACTGATAAATACGAGTCTGGCGGGCGACGCGCTGGTGCATGTCGTGGCAGCTTCCGGCTGCCGACACATCATTGTTGCGGCGGCACTCGCCGCCCGCTTGGACGCGGTACGCGCGCACCTGCCGGCCGGTTTGCAGGTGTGGCTGCACGGGGCGCATGGAGCGCCGCCGTGGGATTGGCACAGCCTGGACGTGGCGCATTTCGACGCAGGGCGTTTTGGCGGCGCGCCGGCGGCCGGCGGCCGGCCAAGGGACACCGCGCTGCTGATTTTCACCTCCGGCACGACCGGGCTGCCGAAGGCCGCGAAGCTTAGCCACGGCAAGATACTGGAATGGAGTTTTTGGTTCGCCGGCATGCTCGACGCCGGCCCGGCGGATAGGCTGTATGATTGCCTGCCACTCTATCATAGTACGGGCGGCGTCGCGTCGCTGGGCGCCGTTTTGACCCGCGGCGGCACCGTGGTGGTGCGGGAGCGGTTTTCGGCGCGACGCTTCTGGGACGATATCGCGGAACAGGACTGCACCTTGTTCCTCTATATAGGTGAATTGTGCCGTTATCTGGTGAACGCGCCGACGCATGCGCGCGAGCGGGCACATCGGCTGCGGCTGGCTTGCGGCAATGGGTTGCGGGCCGATGTCTGGCAAGACATGCAGGCGCGCTTCGGCATTCCACGCATACTGGAGTTCTACGCGTCGACCGAGGGGAACGTTTCGCTCTATAATTGCGAAGGCCGGCCGGGCGCGATCGGGCGGGTGCCGAGCTTTCTGGCGCACCGTTTTCCGGTGGCGTTGATCAGATGCGATCCGGAAACCGGCGACATCGCGCGGGGAAGCGATGGGTTCTGCGTCAAGTGCGCGGTGGATGAGCCGGGCGAGGCGATCGGCCGGATAGACCTGGATGATGCCAGCCCGCAGGGTTTTGAAGGCTACACGGACCCGGCGGCGACCGACAAAAAGATTTTACGCGGCGTTTTCGCAGCCGGCGATGCGTGGTTCCGCACCGGCGACCTGATGCGTCGAGATGCCGCCGGATTCTACTATTTTCTCGACCGCCTGGGCGACACGTTCCGCTGGAGGGGCGAAAACGTTTCGACGACCGAAGTCGCCGACGTCATTTGCCGCTGTCCCGGCGTGGGTAATGCGGTTGTTTATGGCGTGCGGGTGCCGGGCGCCGAGGGGCGGGCGGGGATGGCGGCAATTGCGGTGGCGGAGGATTTTTCGCTGCTACACCTGCATACGCACCTTGCGCGCCATTTGCCGCCATACGCGCGGCCGATGTTTCTGCGGCTGCGCGCCGACCTGGCGACGACCGGCACGTTCAAGCCGATCAAGCAGGCGCTGATGCGCGAGGGGTTTGATACTGATATTGTAACAGATGCGCTGTATTTCGATGATCCGCTGACCGGCGGCTACAGAAGAATGGATTCGACGCTCCATGGAGATATTGTTGAGCGACGGCTTGCCGTTTGATGCCGCCGCGACGGCCTGCACGGCGGCTGGGCAGGCGAGCGCGATCACCCCGCGGCAGGTCGGTGTGAGGACCTGGTTTCGCGCCGCATGGATGGGCCTCAGCACCTGCCGCCTGTTACCGCATGTGCTGTTCCTGCTGGGTACAGACGGTGGCGCCATGGTGAGGCAGGATCTGATCGTTTGGGCGCGCATTCTGCATCAGCCGGCGCCGGACAAGTTCAGCGACCTTCTGCGGACGTTTGTGTATTTCATGACGTTCACGAAGGAATTCAGGAATTTATTTTATCTCCGGTGCGGCCATGCGGCGCGGCTATTTGCGCCGCTTTGCCCGCGGCTGCATGGTCTCGAGATCGAATGCCCGAGCATCGGGCCGGGACTTTTCATTCAGCACGGTGAGAACACATTCGTTTCCGCGCGGCGGATCGGGGCGAACTGCTGGATAGGACGGCATGTGGTGATCGGCTACTCGAACGAAACCGATATGCCGGCGCTCGGCGACAATGTGCGGGTGTTTGCCGGTGCCAAGATCATCGGCAGGGTTGAGGTGGGCGATAACGCAACGGTCGGCCTGAACACGGTCGTGACCGGCAACGTGGCGCCCGGCACGACCGTTCTTGGCGTGCCGGGGCGCGTCATTTGGCGAAAAGGCGCGGCACCCATAGGACAGGCGCCCGACGCCACGGCATGAAATCAGCGGTCACCAGCAACCCGGGTGGCCATGTGCACAGGCGCCCACATCGACGGATTGTGCGGGCAGATAGCTCTCCTGCAGGCCGTAGCCGGTAGCCGGGCTGTCGCCGAGCAAGCCGAAATCGCGGCCTACCGGGGGCGTCGTTTCCGTGCCAATGGATTCGGTCCCGACCTTGGTCCACAGCGGATCCGTCGCGCATTTGTTATTTTGGCATGAGTAGGAATCCCCATTGTTGACCAGCACTTCGCTGTTGCAGCTTGTGCTCCTGAGGTAGGTGATGTTTCTGCTGAAAGTGTCGTACGGCGCCTTGGCCGGCCACCCGCCGATCGCCAAATTGTATTTCGCGTAGGGCGGTGAAACCGGCCAGCAGCTTCCGCCGGATGGCGCCGGCGCCGCGACGGCGATGTTGTTGATGATGGTGTTGCCGAAGCCGTTGCTGTCGTCGATGCACGCGCGGCTTGTTCCGCCATTACCGGGATCGGTCTGATTGTTGAAGCACGTATTGTTGGCAATGGTGACGTCGGCGGAGAGGAAGACATGTATGCCGCTGCCGCCGTTATTGAACACGGCGTTGAATGCCGTCAGAGACGGCGACAGATAGTCCTGCGAGTTACCCGCGCTTTGCAGATTAGTATCGAAAATTATGCCGTTGCCGTCAGTGTCGGTTGGGTTGTTCTGCGTGCCGCATTGCGTCAGGCCGTTGTTGCGGATCACATTCCACTCGACCACATTGTGAAAGAAGGAGTTTCCGACCACCCAGGTTGGCCCGAGCATGGGATTTGGGTTCTTCAAGTCGTCCGGGGTCGGCGTATAGTTTGGCACGGTGTGCATGATGTTGATGGCGACACCGGAACCCTGCGAGTTGCATTGCAGGTGTGAGTTGTCCATGATCTTGTTATGGATAACGTAATAATACTCCGATGCCGCTATGCCGACGCCGGATTGGCCAAAACCTTCAATGATGCTGTTCAGCACCCAAACATGGTGGGACGCTACCGCGGCACTATTGTTGCCGTTCCATGAGCTGATCCCCACCCCGTTCGCCGAGCTGTCCGCGCCATCGAGGACAAATCCATCGAACATCAGGTAGTTGGGCGGAGTTCCGTTGGTATTGGGCAGGGTTTCAAAGGCCTCCGCGCCATGGATGCCGGCATTGCCCTGGACGGTGCAGGCATCCAGGGCGGTGCAACGATAGACGACATATCCCGTAGCGGCGGCGAGATTACCGCCATTCGTGAGTTCGACACCGCTATAGGTGCCGGGCGCGACATTGACGCAGGCGCCAGCTGCCTTGCCGCCGCTGGGCAGTGCGTTGTTGGCATGTTGCAGGGTCTTCCACGCGGTGGTCGGGGTGGTGCCGCTGCTTTGATCATTTCCCGTGGGAGACACATAAAAGTTGGTCGAACAGGCATAGTAGGGCTTGCTGAAGAGCTTGTTACTTGGCCCGGGATGGTCGGTCGCGTCGGCGTCCGTCGCGATGACGAGTGGGGCGGCCAGGTTGACCGCTGCGAGTGCTAACATGTTTGCTACCGTAAAAGCCGGGACAAGTGTGCGCACTGTATCTCTCCTGAGCAAGTTGACTGCCTTTGGATGCATTTCAACCAGAGATTGCCGTTCCCATCACAATTCCGTGAAGAGCTTGAGCGTGATAACGTCCAGTTCGAAGCGCGGCAATAGATTTCTGGAGAAATCGTAAGAAGTAATAAAAGCAATACAATGGCTCTAAATAAGAGACACAAGAGGATAAAAAATTGACTCTACGGTGGATAGCAATTTAAAAAAGAGAGCAGGCGGCAATTTCAATACAAAGCCCCTATCCGCCAGCGACGGCCCGTTGCATGTGAACGGCCGTAGGCGCTCGGTTCGGGCCGGACGAAGACCCTCCAACGGGGTGGCGGAAAAAACGCCACGCAAATTTGCAATCAAGTGACAGACCAAACCTCGTCCGGAAAAAGCTCTCGCGCCGCAAGATTCGCTGTGACGGCGTGCTATACGTAGTTTTTAGACACTGCATTGAGCATCTTGTGGCAATGTCGGGCCCTAGGTAGAGCAGGGTGCTATCAATTGCAACTGTTAGTTGTTTACGAGAAAGATTTTACGCGTCACTGGATGGCGCGGTCCGGCAGTTGAGTCCATTATTTGAGGCG
>DATJOH010000214.1:0-3043 GCA_035507235.1 Acetobacteraceae bacterium | reverse complement strand
TGCACAAGCGCCGGCTCGTTGCCTTCCACGAACCACGCCTCATAGCCCTGCCCGCGGAAAAACGACGCGATGTCATCGTCGCTCCGCCGTCCCCACACGGTGGGACCCGCGATCTTGTAGCCATTCAGATGCAGGATCGGCAGCACCGCGCCGTCACGCGCCGGATTGACGAAATCGATGCTTTTCCAACTGCCGCTGAGCGGCCCGGTTTCGCTCTCGCCATCGCCCACCACGGCCACCACCAGCAGATCCGGATTATCCATGACGGCGCCGAAAGCATGCAGCAGCACATAGCCAAGCTCGCCGCCTTCATGGATCGAGCCTGGTGTCGGCACGCTCACATGGCTCGGCACACCACCCGGCGTCGAGAATTGCCTAAACAGCCGCAACATCCCCGCTTCGTCGCGGGTAATTTCGGGATAAAATTCGCTGTAACTCCCCTCCAGATACACGTTGGCAATCAGCGCCGGCCCGCCATGGCCGGGGCCGGCCATATAGATCGCATTCAGATCATGTTCCTTGATCAGCCGGTTCATGTGCACATAAATCAGGTTCAGCCCCGGCGACGTGCCCCAATGGCCCAGCAGCCGCGGCTTGATGTGATCGACGGTCAGCTTCTCCCGCAGCAGCGGGTTCGCCAGCAGATAGATTTGCCCGACATTCAGATAATTCGCCGCCCGCCACCAGGCATCCATTCTGCGCAACTCATCCGCGCCAAGGGGCGCCACTTCAGCCACCGCCTGCCCTGCCGTCATCATCCGCCTCCCGCGCCGCGCCCGGCCGCATATGGCGCGCTAAACGGCGTTGCTTCAACCGCGGCAAGCGCAGGGAAGACTCTTCTTTTTCTGAAGAAAAAGAAGCAAAAAGACTTTTGTCTGTTGCGTCCATGGCCGCGGGCGGCGCCACGGCCCGGCACCTTTGCAAAAAAGGACTGCTTCCTTTCTACTGAAGTGTCGTTCCGATATCCGTTTTGGCGTCGCAGGGATCAAGGTACCAGCGGTGCACGGCTTGCTGCGCGGTCAGAGCGCCGTTGCGCGGGAAGGCGTGGGGGTCGTTGAAGGCGTTGCCGGTGAGGAATTCGTGCAGCCAGGCGTAGGGGGCGTAAATGCTGGTGTAGGCGGCGGCGACGGACATTGAGGCGGTCATTCCGGCGGCGAAGGCGGCGGCGTAGATGGCTTCGGGCGTGCCGGGTTTTGGGCGGTGCCAGGCGAGGCCGTCGATTTCGAGTTGCACTTTGTCCTCGAGGGCCTGGACGATTTCGACGGGCGAATCGATGTAGCCGGCGGACATGATGAACGATGTGTTATAGCATTGATCCTGCTCGCCTTCGGTTTTCGCGGCGGCGGCGCAGAGTGCGTCGCCGCGGCCGCGCCAGAATTGGTGGCCGGCTGCCAGGACGATCTGGCCGGGGGTGGGGCGGGCCGGCGCGACATAGAGGGTTTGGGGCGCGTTCAGATCGAAGGCGCCGATGCTGAGGGTGTAGCCGGCGTCGGCGGCGATGACGGTGCGGGCGGACGGGGGCAGTTGGGGCAGCAGGTCGTTGGCGTTCAAGAGGATGCCGACGCCGCCGGCGGAATCGCCGGTGAGGAGGATCTGGGTGGCGGCGGCGAAGCCCCTGGTGGCGAGATCCTGGATGACGGCGCGGGCGATGGCGCGGCCGCGGAAATGCCAGGTGTGGGCGGCGTCCTGGCGGTTGAAGCGGGGTTTTTCCGGGGTGCGGTTGCCGGTCCAGAGGTCGCTGGAGCAGTAGAGGATGCGGACCGCGTTGGCGTCGTAGAAATCGGGGTTGGTGGCGGGGTTGGCACCGAGGATGCCGGCGAAGCTGCCGTGGGGGCGGCCGCCGTTCTTGAGGCCGCTGGTGCTGATGAGGGATTCGTTGCGCTTGGCACAGGTGGTGTTGTTTTCGCAGAAGCCGCCGCCCTGGAGCTGGATGATCCAGCGGGTGAGGCCGGCGGTGGTGCCTGGGCGGAAGACGTAGCCGGCGGAGGTGCCGTCATTGCAGAGGGCGGCCGGGTAGGTGGCGGGGTTGAGGAGCTGGACCGTGGGCTTGTTGAGGTTGGGGCCGTTGTGGGACAGGTGTTCCAGGCGCGGCACGGTGCAGGTGCCGGCGTTGGCGGTGGGCGCCGCGATGAGCAGGGCCCCGAGTGTGTATCCCCCCATGCGCCGCATGGCTTTCCTCCCGGCGCTCCCTCGGGTAGCCTAGCACATTCCGCATAGTTGCGTCATCCGACGGCCTGCCGGCAGAGGGCGGGGCGAATGAAGGTTGTTCCCGCATGGCCGCGCGCCTCTCCCCGCATCTGGTTGTCATGCAGAACGCCGCGCAGAAGGCGGCGAAGCGGCTGCTGCGCGATTTTGCCGAAGTGGAGCAGTTGCAGGTCAGCATTAAAGGCCCCTCCGACTATGTGAGCCAGGCGGACATCCGGGCCGAGAAGACGGTGCGGGACGAGCTGGAGAAGGCGCGGCCGGGGTACGCGTTCCTGATGGAGGAGAGCGGGGCTTCGGGGAGCGATAACTGGACCTGGCGGTGGCTGGTTGATCCGCTGGATGGGACGACGAATTTTCTGCACGGCATACCGCATTGGGCGATCAGCATCGCGCTGCAGCGGCGGTTGGCGGATGGCACCGTGGAGCTGGCGGCGGGTGTTGTTTACAGCCCGGCGGCGGATGAAATGTTCTGGGCGGAGAAGGGTGGCGGGGCGTTCCTGAACGAGCGGCGGCTGCGCGTTTCCTCGCGGCGGGACATGAAGGAGGCGCTGTTTGCCACCGGCATACCGTTCGCGGCGGCGCCGGCGCGGAACCGGCTGGCGTTCGCGCGGACGCTGGGGGCGCTGATGCCGGCGACGGCGGGGGTGCGGCGGTTCGGCAGTGCCGCGCTGGACCTGGCGTGGGTGGCGGCCGGGCGGTACGACGGTTACTGGGAGCTAGGGCTTTCGCCGTGGGACGTGGCGGCGGGGGCGCTGATCGTGCGCGAGGCGGGCGGGAACGTTACTTGTCCCGACGGGCGCGAATTCGCGCCGGTGGTTGATGGGCCGAACGATCTGGT
>DATJOH010000213.1:0-2625 GCA_035507235.1 Acetobacteraceae bacterium | reverse complement strand
TTCCTCGCGTTCCACAAGTGTCAAATGGCGCGCGTTGCGCCGTCGCGGCGCCGGCTCAATGCCGCCAGTCCGACGCAGTGTGCCATAGATCCGTCCCACCGACGACGCCAGCGCATCGCTTATTCGACCCAGCGGTAACCCGTCGCGCCAAAGCCGGAAAACCTCCGACCGCCAATCAATAAATGCCTGATCTTGCTCCGCAATTCGCATCCATCCCTCCGATCCATGCCAACACAACCCGTGTTGCATTGACCGGTTGAGACCGCCCCCAAAAAACTTTTTTCTGTTGCGGGCAGCACCGCGGCTCGCCATCGACCACCGCCGACGGAAGCCAAGAGCAAAAGTCTTTTTGCTTCTTTTTCTTCAGAAAAAGAAGAATCTTCCTTTACCCTGCCTTCTTCAATGCAATCGGCATCTGCTCCACCAACCAGTCCATGACGGCCGCCTGCGGCATAGGCCGCCCCAGCAAATATCCCTGCAACCGATCCACGCCGAGCAGCGTCAGCACGCGCCGTTGCGAGTCCGTTTCCACTCCTTCCGCTGTCACCTGCAACGAAAGTGCCCGCGCGATGGAGAGGATGGCGCGTATGACGGCGTAGCGATCGCGTGGCCCGGCGCGCACGAAGCTTTGGTCGATTTTGATGACGTCCAGCGGCAATTTGCCGAGATAGGCGAGCGACGAGTAGCCGGTGCCGAAATCGTCCAGCAGGATGCGCAGGCCGCGGCGGCGCAATTCCTCGAACACCGGTGTCACGCGCACATGGTCGCCGAGGAACATGCTTTCGGTGATTTCCAGTTGCAGGCGGGTGGCCGGCAGGCCGGTGGCGTGCAGCGCCGCCGTGACGTCATCGAGCAGCGAGCCGGACAGCACTTGCGCGACCGACACATTCACCGTCACCGCCGGCGCGTTGCCGGGCCAGGAGGCGGCGGCGCGGCAGGCTTCCAGCAGCACGAAGCGTCCGATCGCCTGGATCTGGCCGGATTGCTCGGCAATGGGAATGAACAGATCGGGGCGCACCTGGCCGTGGCGCGGGTGGTTCCAGCGCACCAGCGCCTCGAACGCGTCGCAGGCTCCGGTGCTGGCGGAAATGATGGGCTGGAAGGCGAGCGAAAGTTCATTGTTTTGTATTGCCGCGCGCAGCGCCTGTTCCAGGCCGTGGCGTTCGGCGATGTTGTGCGCCAGCGTGGGATCGAAACGTTGTATCCGCCCCTTGCCTTCCTTCTTTGCCTCGTACATCGCAACATCCGCGGCGCGTATCAGTTCGTCCTGCGTGCGGCCGTCGCCGGGGAACAGGGCGATGCCGACCGTCGCGTCGATACGGATATTTTCGAGGCCCGCGTTCAGCGGTGCCACCAGCGCGGCGCGCAGGTTTTCCGCGAGCCGGCGCGCGGCGGCCGCGTCGCCGGCGTCCGGCATGGCGACCACGAATTCGTCGCCGCCCCAGCGTGCCACCTGGGCAATGCCGCCGGCCTGTTCGTTCAGCAAACGCGCCGCGGTTTGCAGAACGAAATCGCCGGTAGTGTGGCCGCGCACGTCGTTCACCTGCTTGAAATTGTCGAGGTCGATGAAGAGCACGGCGAGGGCGGTGCCGTGCGCTTCCGCCTCCGCCAGCATGCAGGCCAGGCGCTCGGCGAAATTGGCGCGATTGGCGAGGCCGGTGAGCGGATCGGTGGAGGCGAGCCGGGCCAGGGCTTCGGCGTAGCGCTGGCGCTCCGCCACTTCGCGTTCCAGATCGGCGGTGCGCGCCGCGATGCGGCGTTCCAGCGAATCGTTCGCCTCGTTCAACGCCACCTGCGCGGCGGCGAGGTCCTGGTTGGCTGCTTCAGTGGCGCGCTGCTGCTGTTCCGCCTGCGTTACCAGCACCTCGTTCGCGCGGCTGAGCGCGAGGGCGCTGACGACGGTGTGGTGGGCGATGCGCGCGAAACCGATCATGGCGATCAGCATGCCGATGCCGAAACTGCCGAGAAAATGATTATCCCGGCCCGGGGTCAGCAGGAACATTACGGAAGCGGGCAGCAATTGCGCCGTTGTGTAGGCGATGCTCAGCGGCAGGGACGGGCCGAGCACGGTGGCGCCGCCGCCGGCCATCGCGGCCAGCACCACGGCAACGGCGGTACGGCCGGTATTGCCGATGACGGGAAAGAATATGACGGGAAACACCGCCCACAAGGCGGCGCTGGCCAGAGCGCCGGTGGCGAAACAGGCGATTTCGAAACGTCCCGCCGGCCCTTCGGGATGCTTGCGCAGGCGCAGCTTGCGCAACAGCAGGATGTCCAGCGCGCGGCCAAGCAGGACCGACGCCATGAACGCGAGCCAGGCATAGAGGGCGCGGTGCAGCGTCGGCCCGACGGCCAGAACCACCACCACCGTGCTGGTGGCGACGGTGACGAGCAGGCCGCCGGCACCGTGGGCATAGAGCATCGCGGCGCGATCGCGATCCACCAGCGCCGCGGCGGCGGCGCCATCCCGGACGGCAATCATTCTGCCGGGTAATCCGATCATCGCAGGATGCTACCGCCCAGGCTGTAACGCGGCTTCCATGTGACGCCAGGCGCGTTAAGGAGTGATGTAGGCTGGCGGCCGAGGCAGCGGAGACAGCGGAGTCGCGCTTGCTTATTGCTTTT
>DATJOH010000212.1:0-6497 GCA_035507235.1 Acetobacteraceae bacterium | reverse complement strand
GGGGATCGCCTGCGCCTGAATGGGTGTGGGATGCAGGTAGCCCTTTTCCGCAATGGCGCGCAGGATGGGCTCCGAAAGGCCGGTATCCGCGAAAAGCGGCACTGCTTCCGGGGCCTCGGCGCGGTCGGCCTCGGGCCATGCTGGCGGGATCTCCGCCACGTCGGATTGCGGGGGAGTTTCTGTCTGCGTGGGGACATCCGCATCGCAGGCGTTCGGTTCTGTCAACAAAGCTCTCGATCGACCAAGTGGGTGTGGGGCGGGATGATAAGTGCTCCCCCGCTGCGACATCGGCAGGATGAGCAGGGCCCACAGCGCCGCCGCGCATGAAGCTGCCACCGGATATCCGCATGGCGGGCGTGAAAGTCAAGTAAATCCGGCGTTTCCCAGCATTGCGCCCTCTTTGCGGGAGGTCGGAAACAGGGTCTAACGCCGGCCGCATCGAACGTTCAGGACAAGATTCGCGGCATGCGCGTGTCGGTTTTCGGCCTGGGATATGTGGGGGCGGTTTCGGCCGGATGCCTGGCGGCGGCCGGCCATGAGGTGATCGGCGTCGATGTTGCCGAGGCCAAAGTCGATATGATCAACCGCGGCGTCTGCCCGATCGTGGAGGCCGAGATCGGCGACCTGATCGCGGGCGCGGTAGCCGAGGGGCGACTGACCGCGACGCGCGATGCACGTCATGCCGTTCTTGCAACGGATTTGTCGCTGATCGCCGTCGGCACGCCGGGCGGGCCGGATGGCGGCGTCGCGTTCGCCGCCATCGACGCGGTGGTCGGCGCGATTGCCGCCGCGCTCGCGGGCAAGGAAGGCCCCCACGCACTCGTGATGCGCTCAACAGTGCCGCCGGGCACGGCGGAGGAACGTCTCATTCCGATGCTGGTGGCGGCGACCGGGCAGCCGCCTGGCGGGTCGTTCGCCTATTACAGCAATCCGGAATTCCTGCGCGAAGGCACGGCGGTGCGGGATTTCGCCGCGCCGCCCTTTACGCTGATCGGCGCGGCACCCGGGGACGATGCGGCGGCTGTGCGCGCGCTCTACGCCTCGGTTGGCGCGCCGGTGCACGTTGTGCCCTTCCGGGTGGCGGAGAGTGTGAAATATCTTTGCAATGCGTTTCACGCGGTTAAAATCGCCTTCGCTAATGAGGCCGGGGGCGTTCTGGCGAATTACGGTGTGGATGCGCGTGCCGCATTCCGCCTGTTCTGCGAGGATCGCGTGCTGAACATTTCCCCCGCCTATCTCCGCCCCGGCTTCGCGTTCGGTGGATCCTGCCTGCCCAAAGATGTGCGCGGTTTTCTGGCACTGGCGGCACGAAGCGGCGCCAGGACGCCGCTGCTGAGCTCCGTGCTGCCGGGGAACGACGCGGTGATTGCCCGCGCCTTCGATGCAGTGGTGCGGCAAGGACGGCAGAAAGTCGCGCTGTTTGGCCTGGCATTCAAACAAGGCACCGACGATTTGCGCGAAAGCCCGTTCGTCATCCTGGCGGAGCGGCTGCTGGGACGTGGCTTTCCGCTGGCGATCTACGACAGGTCGGTAAAGATCGCTCAACTGCTCGGCGCCAATCGCGCCTATATCGAGCGGGAAATTCCGCACCTGGAAGAATTGCTGACGGATAGCCCCGCGGCGGCGCTGCGTGATTGCCAGCTGGCGGTGGTGGGCCACGTGGCGGCGGAGGACCGGACGGCCTTGTGCGCAGCGCTCGATGGCCACAGCGTGATCGATCTCGCCGGAATCGAGGAATTGCGGAACATTCCGGGTGTTTCCTATCATGGATTCTGCTGGTAGCGTTCCAGATGCAGCCGGAATTGCTGTTCGTCAGCCCGCGGTTTCTGTTTCCGCTCGATGAAGGCGGCAAAATACGCACGGCCGGCATATTGCGGGCACTCCGCGGCGGTGCCTTCCGGATCACGCTCGCCTCTCCCGCGCCGCCCAACGCTGTGCGGTTCACCGCGGAAACCGAAAGCGTATGCGATCGGTTTGTGTCCTGGCCGGAACAACATCCCACGCCGTTCCGGCGTGCTCTCGCGGTGGCGGGCAGGCTGCCGGCCTCCGCCGCAAGCGATTGCTCGCAGCCGGGGCGGCGCATCGTCGCGGCGGAGGCGGCGCGTGGGCCTGCGGTGCTGGTCGCCGATTTTCCGCACAGCGCCGTGCTGCTGCCGCGTTCCCTGCCGGCGGCCAGCATCATGTTCACCCACAATGTCGAGGCAGAGATCCTGGAGCGCCACGCGGCGCTGGCAACCGGCTGGCGCGGGGCGGTGTGGCGACGCGAGGCGGCGAAGATGTCCCGCTTCGAAGGCGAAACGCTGCGCCGCTTCGCCTCGGTCATTGCGGTTTCCGAGCGCGACGCGGTGGCACTCGCCGCGCGCTACGATCTCGCGCACGTGCCGCGCATCGATACCGGCGTGGACCTGGCCTACTACCGGTTCCAGTCGCCGCGCGCGGATGCGACTACCGTGGTGTTCAGCGGTGCCATGGACAGCCGCTCCAATATAGACGGCATCGAATTCCTGCTCCGCGAGATATGGCCGCTGGTCGCGGTGCGCATGAAGTCGGCGCGCATGCATGTCGTCGGCCGCAATCCGCCAGCCGCGCTGGTGGCGGAAGCGCGGGATCGCGGCTACGCATGGCATTTTACCGGCACTGTCGCGGACATCAGGCCGCATCTGGGCGAAGGCGATGTCGCCGCCATACCGTTGCGGGTGGGGAGCGGCACACGCCTGAAAGCCTTTGAGGCCATGGCGACCGGCCTGCCGGTGGTCGCAACGACCTTAGGCGTGGAAGGGCTTGGCCTCGCTCCTGGAACAGACTATGTCGCCGCCGACAGCGCGGCGGATTTCGCCAGCGCGCTGATTACGCTTTTGCAAGATTATCCACGCCGCCAGAGCCTGGCGACGGCGGGTCGCACATTGCTGGAAGAGCGCTACGGTTGGGACCGGATCGGCCGCCAGTTCGAAGCCATCTGCACCGCCGCGCTTTCCCGCGCTTCGCGAGGGTGATGTTAAGAAGAAAGGCAAGTAGTTCTTTTTTAAAAAAAGAAAAAACTTTTATCCGTTTCGGGTGACCTCCGAATTCACCAATTTGGACTCGCTGTTTGATGCCATTGATAAAAGTCTTTTGCTTCTTTTCTTCAGAAAAGAAGTCCTTTCGTACCTCCCTCGCTTGACTATTTTACGTTGATCGGCGTGCCGTCGAGACAAGCCCCCGGCGGGGCGCCGGGGATTGGTGCGCCGTCCGTTATGCGCACCGGCGCGTGTCCGCGGCAGGCGAAAACGCCGCTGAGGCGCAAGGTTTGCGGATTGAGGTAGGTCAGGCGCATGAACTCGCCACCATCTTCGCCGTGGATGGAAACCGCGCTATGGTCCGGAGTCCGTTCCGTATATGTTGCGCGGCCACCCATGACGCGCAACTGGTTGTTCACGATACGGAATATCATCGCGCCGTCCGTATCGTAATCGTCGACGTTCACTACAACGCCGCGCTCGTCCTGCTGCAGGGCGACCGATTTGCAGGCGCCGACGGTGAGCAGTTTGGTTGTCTCGCCGGGACGCAGCAGCGCGGCATTGTTGCCGATCAGCGCGAGTTTCATGTTCGCGGGCAATTTTCCCGAGATCTGGCTGGTACAGGGATTGGGCGGCGTTGCGTCCGCGGCCGGTCGCAGCCAGGCGCGATCGATACCGTCCTGCGAGATCGCAGGCCCCACCAAAAGATAGGTCCCGCCGGCGACCGCGAAGGCGACGAGGCCGCCGACGGTCGCGGAACGCCTGCTCAGATCATTGAACATAAGGCCGGTGACGGCCAGCGCCAACAGCATCAGCGCCCAGAAATGATTGACCGGCCATAGGAAGATGTAATTGATGAAGAACGAAAACAGGATGCTGAGACTGTTATACAGCACCTGGCGGCGCGTGCCGATGCGTATGCCGAAAATACGGACGCTGCGCCGCCGGCGGCCCGGTCGGCCCGCGCCGTCGCTCGCGGAAATAGACTCCATCGGGTGGAATTGTAACCGGCGCTAGCGCGAGCGCAAGGACGCCGGCAAAGAATTACGGTATCGGTTCAGTAGCGGCGCAGCAACGCAACCAGTTTGCCTTGCACTTTCACGCGATCGGCCGGGTAAAGTTTCGGCTCGTAGCGGGCATTGGCAGGCTCCAGCGCAATCGAGTTGCCGCGGCGGCGCAGGCGTTTCAGGGTCACTTCGTTCTCGTCCACCAAGGCGACGATGATCTGGCCGGTTTCGGCGGTTTCCGCCTTGCGGATGATGACGGTGTCGCCATCGAGAATGCCGGCGTCCTGCATCGAGTCGCCGGCCACTTCCAGGGCAAAATGATCGCCGGCGCCGAGCATGGCCACAGGCACTTCTATTTGCGCCGCGTCGTCCCGCATCGCCTCGATCGGCAGGCCGGCGGCGATGCGGCCATAGAGCGGCAACTGCACCGCGGCCGCGTCGTTGGCGGCCCGCACGCCAGGCAGCGAGCGCGAAAAATCGCCGTGTATGACGTTTGGCGTGAAGGCAGGCGCCGTGACGGAAGACGCATCGGCGCGCGGCGCCGGCGGGATAAAATTCTCCGGCAGGCGGGTGACTTCCAGCGCGCGGGCGCGGTGATGATGACGGCGCAGAAAGCCCCGCTCCTCAAGCGCCGAAATCAGGCGGTGAATGCCGGATTTGCTGCGCAGATCCAGAGCGTCCTTCATTTCCTCGAAGCTGGGCGAAACGCCCGTCTCCTTCAAATGACGGTCAATGAAGGTGAGCAGTTCATACTGCTTGCGGGTCAACATAAACGCTTGCTCCCTATGGACACTCGCCCCGGCGCGACTCGGCGAACAAATCGGAAACCTGGGCGGCGTTCTAGGTTTATTCTCGGCGGCGCGTCAATCCTTTTGCCGAGGCACCATCATGAGGGCCGGGTTGAGATACCCTGTTGCGGCTGGTGCAGCGCAGCAATAGACTCGGTTCAGAACAGAGGCTGGGGGTGCAAAGTGGACATTTCGAGACGCCAGGCGTCGCTTGCCGTGCTGGGCCTAGCGTTGGCCGCCGCAGGCTGCACTGCCGCGCCGCCACCGCCGCCGCCCGCCCCACCCCCGGCACCACCGCCGCCGCCACCGCCGCCTCCCCCGCCCCCGCTACCGCCAGGACCGCCCGGCGCGGTTATTGTCAGCGAGGCGCAGGCAGGGACCGCTGTCGTGCTGCATCCACGGCAGGCGTTGCTGGTGCGGTTGGACGAAAACCCGTCCACCGGATTCGCATGGCGCGTGGTCGGCGGCACCGGACGGCATCTGCGTTTCAAGGGGCGGGAGTTCACGCCCAGCGCGCCGCCGCCGGCGCCCGGCCAACCGCCGATGGGGGGAGGCGGCGGGACAGCTACCTTGACGTTCGAAGCCTGGCATGCGGGGCCGACCGAGGTGCGCCTGGCGCTGTTCCCACCGGGGCGGAAGCGGAAGGCGACCAAATTCTTCAAGCTGCGGGTGCAGGTGCATAAATAGAAGAAAGTGCCTCCGGCGGCCGGCGTGCCGCCGGGGTCGCATACGCTGCGCGGCACAGAGTCTGGCCTCCCAGGTTCTTGCCGCTAGTTAACGCCAGCTGCCTTGCCGGCGCCGCCGCGCACGTCGTGGGCGCCGAACAGGGCGCCCGGCGGCGCAATGAGCAGGCCTAGCGGCAGCGCGTTACCGCGGTCGCCGGCCGCGGTGGCGCCGAGCGTCGGCGCGCCGTCCAGAATCGCCTCCGCGACGCCCCATTGGCCGCCACCAGAGAAGCGGTAGCCGTCATCCTCCAGCATGTGCTCGGTATCCGGCGACAGGGCGAAGCGTTCCAGATACACAACGTCCGGCAGGAACTGCTCGTGGATGCGCGGCGCATCGATCGCTTCCTGTATCGTCATGCCGTGGTCGATGACGTTGACGATGGCCTCGAGCACGATGGTGGTAATGCGCGAGCCGCCCGGGCTGCCCAGAACCATGACCAGCTTGCCGTCTTTCGTGACGATGGTCGGCGTCATGGAACTGAGCGGAGTCTTGCCAGGCGCGATTTCGTTCGGTTCGCCCTGCATGAGACCGAACGCATTGGCGGTGCCGATTTTCGAGGTGAAATCGTCCATTTCGTCGTTCATCACAATGCCTGTGTCGCCGGCAACGTGGCCGGAGCCGAACCAGAGATTGAGCGTGTAGGTCATGGCAACGGCGTTGCCGGCGGCATCGACGACACTGATTTGCGTGGTGTTGGTGCCCTCATGCGCCAGCACGCCGGCATGGAGCGTCGCCGAGGGCGTGGCGCGCACGGGATCGATCTGTTTGCGCACCGTGGCCGCGTAGGCGGGATCGATCAGTTGCGCCACCGGATCCTTCACGAAATCCGGGTCTCCGAGGCGGTTGTTGCGATCGAGGTAGGCGTGGCGCATCGCTTCCACCAGCACATGCACTTCGGCGGCGGAGTGAAACCCCATGGCGGCGAGGTCGTAGCCCTGCAGGATGTTCAGCATTTCACACAGAATGACGCCGCCGGAGCT
>DATJOH010000211.1:0-4110 GCA_035507235.1 Acetobacteraceae bacterium | reverse complement strand
GACCGCGTCATTCTCGCCGTGCCGCCCTGGGTCGCCGCCGATCTGCTGCCCGGGCTCACGGTGCCGACGGAGTTTCAGGCCATCCTGAACCTGCATTTCCGCATCGCGGCCGACCCCGGCGAGGCAGGTCTTTGCGGCCTGGTCGGCGGCACCGCCGAGTGGGTTTTCGTAAAGCCTGGCGTGGTCTCCGTGACCATCAGCGCGGCGAACCGGCTGGTAGACCGGCCGGCGGAGGAATTGGTGGCGCTCGTCTGGCCCGAGGTACGGCGCGCCCTTGGCTTGCCGGAACCCCTGCCGCCCTGGCGCGTCATCAAGGAGAAGCGGGCCACGTTCGCCGCCACCCCCAACCAGCAGTTGCGTCGCCCCAGCGCCACAACCGCGTGGCAAAACTGCACGCTCGCCGGCGACTGGACTGACACCGGATTGCCGGCAACCATTGAAGGTGCGATCAGATCAGGTCGCAGGGCGGCCGGCACGCCCTGAGTCGCTCACAAAAAACCCTGGGCAATCAAGGGGCTACAAGGAGTTCCGGGCTACATGACGACCGACACGCTGAGGCGCGGCGACGTGTTGGAGGTGGCTATCGCACGGGCCGCGGCGGCCCTGACGCGCCGCCAGCATGGGGATGGCCATTGGCGCTTCGAACTTGAAGCCGACGCCACCATCCCAGCCGAATATATCCTGCTCGAACATCATCTGGACCGCATCGACCCGGCGCTCCAAACCCGCATCGCCGTCTATTTGCGCGAAATCCAGGGCGACCATGGCGGCTGGCCGCTATTCCATGGCGGCGCGTTCGATCTTTCTGCCTCCGTAAAGGCTTATTTCGCCCTAAAAATGGTCGGCGACGACCCGGACGCGCCGCACATGGCGCGCGCCCGCGCCGCCATCCTGGCCCATGGCGGTGCCGAACGCAGCAATGTGTTCACCCGCGCTCAACTTGCCTTGTATGGCGAAGTGCCATGGCGCGCCGTGCCCAGCATGCCGGTGGAGATCATGCTTCTGCCGCAATGGTTCTTCTTCCATCTCTCCAAGGTAAGTTACTGGAGCCGCACGGTGATCGTGCCGCTGCTGGTGTTGATCGCCAAACGTACCCGCGCCCGCAATCCGCGGAATATCCATGTCCCCGAGCTTTTCACCCAGGATCCGCGCAGGATTCGCGATTACATTCGCGGACCTTACCGTTCCGGCTGGGGCCGCGCCTTCAAGGCGTTGGACATGGTGCTGAAACGCGTCGAGCCGCTATTTCCCGCTTCACTTCGTCGCCGCGCGATCGCCCGCGCTGTCGATTTCGTGACGGAACGTCTGAACGGCGAGGATGGCCTCGGCGCCATCTATCCCGCCATGGCCAACAGCGTCATGATGTTCGATGTGCTTGGCTATCCGCCAACACATGCGGACGCCGCGATCGCCTGGCAATCGGTGCGCAATCTGCTCGTCGATGACGGCACCCGCGCCTACTGCCAACCTTGCGTCTCGCCGATCTGGGATACCAGCCTCGCCGGCCACGCCCTCGCCGAAGCCGCCTATGGCAGCGATATCGCTTCCAAACCGGTCGCCACCGCCTGCGCCTGGCTCGCCGATCGCCAGATTCTCGATGTCAAGGGCGACTGGGCGGTGCGCCGCCCCGATGTCGTCCCCGGCGGCTGGGCCTTTCAATACAATAACGCGCATTACCCCGACGTCGACGATACCGCCGTCGTCGGCATGATCCTGCACCGCAACGGCGATCCCGCGCATCAGAACGCGATCGAACGCGCTCGGGATTGGGTGATCGGCATGCAAAGCAGCGATGGCGGCTGGGGTGCTTTCGAACCCGAAAATACCCATTTCTACCTGAACCACATTCCGTTCGCCGACCACGGCGCGCTGCTCGATCCGCCAACCGCCGATGTCACCGCCCGCTGCGTCAGTTTCCTCGCGCAGATCGGCATGGCGTCCACCGATCCGGTCATGCAAAAAGCGCTCGCCTATCTCAAGCGCGAGCAGGAAAAGGACGGTTCCTGGTTCGGCCGCTGGGGCACCAATTACATTTACGGCACCTGGTCCGTGCTCAACGCCCTGAACGCCGCCGGCCTGCCGCCCGAGGACGGCGCGGTGCGCCGCGCCTGCGACTGGCTTATTGCCGTACAACGCCAGGATGGCGGCTGGGGCGAGGATGAGGAAAGCTACGCCAATGCCACACCAGGCACGTTCACCGAAAGCACGCCGTCACAAACCGCCTGGGCCCTGCTGGGCCTGATGGCCGGCGGGCGCGCCGACGATCCCGCCGTCGCCCGCGGCATCGAGTGGTTGCGCGACACCCAGAAGGAAGATGGCGAATGGGACGAACTGCCTTACACCGCCGTCGGCTTTCCGCGGGTGTTCTATTTGCGTTACCACGGCTACAAACAGTTCTTCCCGCTGCTGGCATTGTCGCGATATCGCAATCTTAACCGAGCGAATGATCCTCGGGTTGCGTTTGGCATGTGAAGAAAAAGGGGGGCGTTTTCGCGTCGTTACTTTCTTTTAATGAAGTATCTGGATTGCCGGATTGACAGGTCAGGTCGGTCACTCCTTCCGGAGGCCCCGTCATCGCCTACAATAGATGGACGCCGCAAGTGTCGACGTCGCAAGAAACAGGTTTCTCACAGATCATCTCCCGGCCCTAATGCAATAGTTAGCCTAAGACGGTGGCAATTCGACGTCGATGGGACCGTCAAGGTTCTGACGGGGCGATGGTTGCGTAGCAGCAGTAGGGTGTCGAGAGGGGATATTTCCGTCGGCCGCTTTTTGGCCGGATGAGGCGAAAGAATTTTTTCCGATGCGATTTCCGGCCAGTGGAAGGCTCGACCGATTGTGAGTGCGTCACCCAAGAGCAAAAGTTTTTTGCTTCTTTTTTTCAAAAAAGAAGATTCTTTCTTTTGTATTACGTTGCTCGTGATCCAGCAGCCATTGCTTACGCCTCAATCCGCCAGCGTAGCCGGTGAGCGTGCCGTCGGCGCCGATGACGCGGTGACATGGCACCACGATCGCCACCGGATTAGCGCCGTTGGCGCGGCCGACTGCGCGAATCGCATTGGCATGGCCGATCGTGGTCGCCAGTTTACCGTAGCTTGCGGTGTTTCCCGGCGGAATGGCGCGCAGGCCTTGCCAGACGGCACGTTGAAATTCGGTGCCGCGAGTGCGGACCTTCACGTCATCGATGGCGTGCAGGTCGCCGGCGAAATAGGCGTCCAGGGCGTGCGTTATAGGTGCGGGGGTTGGTGCATCGCGCAAATCGTAATCGCCATAATGAAGGCGCAGAATGCGGTGCATGCGAGATTCGAAGTCGGCGAAATCGAGGGCGCGGATATGGGCGGATTCGTCGCAGACGAGCAGCATCGCGCCGATTGGCGAGGCGCGCCGCTCAAGCAGCAATTGCATCGTTTCGGATCCTTACAGGGGTGGCGTCCGACATCCACAGATGCAGGACGGCGTAAGCCCGCCATGGGCGCCAGTTGTCCGCGCGTGCCAGCACGGTGTGCGGCGTCGGGCACGTCCCGTGCCGCGCCAGGGCGCGTTGCACGGCGGCGTCGCCGGCGAGAAATGCGTCGGTTTCGCCCATGGCGCGCATGGCGATGTAGTGCGCGGTCCATTCGCCGATGCCGGAAAGCCGCGTGAGATCGGTCACCGCTTGCGCGAGGCTGGCGCGCGGCTGAAAGAGGTTTGCGTCGGCGCGCACGGCGGCGGCGAGTTCGGCGAGCGCCGATATTCGGGCGCGTGGCATGCCGAGTGTCGCCAGGGCCGATGGGGTGACTTGTTCCGGAGTGGGAAATGCGTGCGTCAGGCCGGTGGTGGCGGCTAGCAGCGCGCCGCAGGCGGCGACCAGGTTGCCGGCCAGGCGCGTCGCGTGAGGTACTGAAATTTGCTGACCCAGGATGGCACGAACGGCAATTTCGAAACCGTCCCAGGCGCCGGGCACGCGAAGGCCGGGGCGGGCGGCGACCAGTGGGGTCAATACCGTGTCCCGGCCGAGCACCGCGGCAATTTCACCTGGGTCGGCGGCGAGATCGAACAGGCGGCGAATGCGCGCGATAATGCTGGGCAGTGCGTCCAGCCGCGGAAACCGCACGGTGGCGCTGAGAGCGT
>DATJOH010000210.1:0-5023 GCA_035507235.1 Acetobacteraceae bacterium | reverse complement strand
CCGGGGCCGGCCAGGCGCGCATGGATTTCACCGCGCGTAAGCCGTGCACCGGAAATCAGGGAGAAACTGTCGTAGGACGCACCCTCGGCGATATGCGCGCGCACCGCGCCAAGATGAAACGCGTGCGGCGATTCGATCTGTAGGCGAAAATGCTGGAGTTTTGCGCGCGGCGCGAGCGCCACATCCAGCACCGGATTATGCAAATAGGTGCCGTGGCCGGCGCTGATATCGACAAGCGTCAGCGCCGCGCCTTCGCCCAGGCGGATTTCGTGGCGCGGGTGAAACGCCGCCGGCTTGCCGTAGAGATCGGCGCCCATGTGTATGAGCAGCAGCACGCCCGCATCGGTGCCTGCCGCGACCTCCAGATTCGCGCCATCCTCCGCCAGCAGCGTGTTCAGCGCAACGAGCCGTCCGCACTCCTCTCGCGGCACCACCGCTGCATGGCCGGAAAACCGCCGTGCGGTTACGTTCTGCGGCAGCACCGAAAGATCGGCGCGATAGCGGCCGGCGACAAACACCACGCGCGGCGCGTCGGCCAGCGACCCGAGATCCGGCAGTGCCACCGGCGCCGGATGATTGCCCGCATCCGTCAGCGCCGTATGGAATTCCAATTCGGCCAAGGGCCGCAAACTGGTATATTTCCAATCCTCGTCACGCGGTCCCGGCAATCCCCTGCGCGCCAGCAGATCCGCCGCCGCTTCCCGCGCCGCCGCCGGGCCCGGCAGCAGGCTGCGCAAGCCGCGATACCGCGCCAGAAAACTCTCCGCGCTGGTGCCGGCGGACAGGCTCGTCATGCCGCCTCCGCGATGAATTGCGCATAGCCCTGCGCTTCCAGCGCGCGCGCCAATTCCGGCCCGCCACTGCGGATAATCCGGCCACCCGCCAGCACATGCACGCAATCCGGCACGATATGCTCCAGCAAGCGCTGATGATGGGTAATCACCAGGGCCGAAAATTTCTCCCCGCGCAGCGCATTCACGCCGTCGCCGACAATGCGCAGCGCATCGATGTCGAGCCCGCTATCGGTCTCGTCCAATATGGCAAGCCGCGGCCGCAGCAGCGCCATCTGCAGCACTTCGTTGCGCTTCTTTTCGCCGCCGGAAAACCCGACATTGACGTTCCGCTTCAGCATGTCATCCGGCATGTGCAGCGATTTCGCCGCCGCACGCGCCAGCTTCAGAAAAGCCGCCGCATCCAGCTCCTCCTCGCCACGCGCGCGCCGCACCGCGTTCAGCGCCGTGCGCAGGAAATTGGCGTTGCCAACGCCAGGCAATTCCACCGGTGCCTGAAAGGCGAGGAAAATACCGGCATGCGCCCGTTCCTCCGGCGCCATGGAAAGCAAATCGGCGCCGTCGAATGTCACGGTGCCTCCGCTGACGGTGAAATCCTCCCGGCCGGAAAGTACGTAAGCGAGAGTGGATTTGCCGGAGCCGTTCGGACCCATGATGGCGTGGATTTCGCCATCGGGCACCGTGAGATCTATGCCGCGCAGGATTGGCTTGTCGGCTACGGCAGCATGAAGGGAACGGATTTCAAGCATAAGAACAACCCAAGAAGGAAGAATCTTCTTTTTCTGAAGAAAAAGAAGCAAAAAGACTTTTATCTGTTCGCTCGCTCCCCGCAACGCGCTCCTGAACGAGCAAAAGTTTTTTGCTTCTTTTTTTCAAAAAAGAAGAATCTTCTTTCAACCTACTGATCCTTCAAGCGACACGGCCAGCAGCTTCTGCGCTTCCACGGCAAACTCCATGGGGAGTTCCTGCAAGACTTCGCGGCAGAAGCCGTTTACGATCAGCCCTACTGCTTCTTCTTCGGATAGACCCCGCTGGCGGCAGTAGAAAAGCTGATCCTCGGCGATTTTCGAGGTGGTGGCTTCGTGCTCGACGCGCGCTGTTGGATTGCGGCTTTCGATGTAGGGCACGGTGTGGGCGCCGCACTGGTCGCCGATCAGCAAGGAATCGCATTGGGTGTGATTGCGGGCGCCGGTGGCTTTCGGCAGCACCCGCACCAGGCCGCGATAGGTGTTGTTGGCGTGGCCGGCGGAAATGCCCTTGGAGACGATGGTGCTTTTCGAGCGTGCGCCGATATGGATCATTTTCGTGCCGGTATCCGCCTGCTGGCGGTTGTTGGTGACGGCGACGGAGTAGAATTCGCCGACGCTGTCTTCGCCCTGCAGCACGCAGGAGGGATATTTCCAGGTAATGGCGGAGCCGGTTTCCACTTGGGTCCAGGAAATCTTTGAGCGCGCGCCGCGGCAGAGGCCGCGCTTGGTGACGAAGTTGTAGATGCCGCCGCGGCCTTCGGCGTCACCGGGATACCAGTTCTGCACCGTGCTGTATTTGATGCGGGCATCGTCCAGCGCCACCAGCTCCACCACGGCAGCGTGCAACTGGTTTTCGTCGCGCATCGGCGCGGTGCAGCCTTCCAGGTAGCTGACGGAAGCGCCTTCCTCGGCGATGATCAGGGTGCGTTCGAACTGGCCGGTATTGCGCGCATTGATGCGGAAATAGGTGGAAAGCTCCATCGGGCAGGCGACGCCCTTGGGGATGAACACGAAGCTGCCGTCGGTGAACACGGCGGAATTCAGCGCCGCGAAGAAATTGTCGCTGGGCGGCACCACGCTGCCCATGTAGCGGCGCACCAGCTCCGGATGCTCGCGCACCGCCTCGCTGATGGGTGAGAAAATCACGCCGGCCTTGGCGAGCGTTTCGCGGAAGGTGGTGGCGACGGACACGCTATCGAAGACAGCGTCGACGGCGATGTTGCGCTGGTCGACGCCGGCCAGGATGGCGCGTTCCTTCAGCGGTATGCCGAGTTTTTCGTAGGTGCGCAGTAGCTCGGGATCGACCTCGTCGAGCGATTTCGGACCGTCCTTCTTGCGGGGCGCGGCGTAGTAATGCGCGTCCTGGTAGTCGATCGGCGGATAATGCAGCATCGCCCAATGCGGCTCTTCCATTGCCCGCCAGGCGGAAAAGGCGCGCAGCCGCCATTCCAGCAACCATTCCGGTTCCTGCTTGCGCGACGAAATCAGTCTTATGGTGTCCTCGGTCAGCCCCTTGGGTGCCAAGTCCATGTCGATATCGGTGACGAAACCCCATTTATAGCCGGCGTCGGTGACGGCGCGGACGGTTTCGAGCGTTTCGGCAACAGCGGACATGCGCGGAATTCCTCAGGCCGTGATTTTCGCGGCGTCGGTCTTTGCCGCATCGGTCCTTGCCGCATCGGCGGGGGCCCGGAAGACGCGGGGAATGGCACGGTCCATATCCGCGAGCGTGATGGCGGACAGGGCCGCCTCGATCGCCTCGTTTACCGGGTCCCAGCGGCCATGCATGGGGCAGAGCGTGTGCGTTTCGCAGGCGCCGTGGTCCACGCAGGCGGTCAGCGCAATCGGCCCGTCGATGGCGGCAATCACGTCGGACACCGGTATGGCGGCGAGCGGCCGGGTCAGGCGGTAGCCACCGCGGGCGCCGCGCTGGGACAGCACCAGGCCGCCGGATGCCAGCGTTTTCAGCACCTTGGCGACGGTCGGCTCCGGTATGCCGGTGGCGGCGGCGATGCAGGGCGAGGTTTGCACCGCATCCTCGCGCGCGAGGCGCACCAGCACCACAACCGCGTAATCCGTGAGTTTCGAAAGCTTGAACATGACTGGCCAAAAGCAACAGGACAAATCTGGTCCGGTTTCAGGCAAATGCGGCCGAGGCGTCGCCACGTCAAGCCCAAATGCCTTGCCCCGGGCCGGATTTTCGGGCGTTTTCCCGATCATGAACGATGACGCGCCGGATGACGTGCCGAAGGCCCTGCCGGGGGTTACGGTGGAGCCACGGCCGGCTGCCAGTCTCGTGGTGGTGCGGCAGGAGGCGGATGGGCCGCGCGTGCTGATGGCGCGGCGCGGCGCCGGCCATCGCTTCATGCCGAACGTTTTGGTGTTTCCGGGCGGCGCGGTTGATCCCGAGGATTTTACCGCCCCGTGTGCGACGCCGCCCAGGGATGAAGTCCGCGACCGCCTGCGCCGGCTCGCCGGGGATGCCCTGGCGGCCGCGTTGCCGGCCGCGGCGGCGCGCGAATTGGCCGAGGAGGTGGGGCTGACGCTGGGCGCGCCGCCGCGCCTGCATGGGCTGGATCTGTTCGCCCGGGCGGTGACGCCGCCGGATCGGAGCATGCGGTTCGACGCCTATTTCTTCGCCGTCGACGCGTCCTTCGTGGCGGGCGACATGCGTGCTTCGATAGAGTTGGAGGCGCCGGCCTGGTACAGCCTGGAGCAGGCGGAGGCGGCGGAATTGGCCGGCGCGACGCGGGCCGTGCTGTGGCAATTCCGCCGCTGGCTGGCGGCGCCTAGCCACCACGGGCCCTTGCCGGTGCTGCGCGAACGGGCATGGGTGCACGAGTAGGAGGGGGTCCTCGCGACGTTAACGCGGCATTAGCCGGGCCGGCTCTATCCGACCGTGAACAGTTGGAGAACCGGGCATGTCCGAACCGGTGCGGCTGCTTGTTTCCATTTTGAATTTCGGCCAGCCGGCGAATGTGCTGCGGCAATTGCAAAGCTTGCCGGGATGGCTGAGCGACCTTGGCGCGCAAAGCGACATTGCGAGCCGCATCGTCATTCGCAACAATGATCCGCGCGCCGATATTGCGGCATTGGCGGATCGCGTGCGCGACCTGCACGCTGAATTCCCCGACATTCCGTGCAATTTGGTCGGCTTTGTACCGAATGTCGGGTTCGGGGGCGGCCACAACGCCAACATCGCGCTCTATCCGAGCGATTATGTACTCATTCTGAATGATGATATCGGTTTTCCATCGCTGGGCTGGCTGGAGGAGGCCATCCGCATGCTGGCCGTCGATCCGCGTACGGCGTGCGTGGGCGCGGATGAAAATCCAAGAAACATCAATCCGCATTTCGGCAACGGGTTGCTGCCGGGCGCTTTCAACCTGCATGGCATTCAGTACGCGGAGGCCTCCGTGCTGCTGTTCAGCCGCGCGGCGTTCGATCGGCTTGGCGGATTTTCCGCCGATTATCCCTGGGCGA
>DATJOH010000209.1:0-3291 GCA_035507235.1 Acetobacteraceae bacterium | reverse complement strand
CAAGGCCATGATGGTTTTTGGTACAGCTTCCCGCAGCGTCGGATCGTGGGGCGGGGCGATGGCGCGGGCGATGGCGCGGTCGTTCAGATAATCGGGCGATTGCAGCAGGCCCGAGATGCTCTGCGCCACCTGGCGTTGCACAATCGGAAAGGCCTGCGGCGGGAAGGCCGGACGCAGTTCGTTGTCCGCCAGCAGCTTAACCGCCTTCTCGAAGTCCGGCGCGAGTACCTTTACGCCAAAGGTCGGCCCGGCCTCCTCGGTTGCCGCGAGATCGTCGAGCGATTTCTGGAAGGCGAGACGGTCCTCCGACTGCGTGCCATAATTGAAAAGCTCGTTGGTGACTTGCGAGACGCCCTCCTTGCCCGGCTTCTCCTGCACGTCCGGCACCTGGCGCACCTGGCCGTAAAGCGAAACGGCCTGGCTGATATGTTCCGGCTGAACAATCAGCGTAATGCCGTTCGGCAATTTGCTGACGCTCGGCGGTTCCGGCGGTGGCGGCAGCACCAGTTTGTCGAGCGCGCTCGACGCCCATTCCGGCAGCGTGACCGGTTTTTCCGGTGGCGCGCCGAAGGCTTCGGCGCCGCCAAAACCACGTCCGGCAATCGGATGGCCGCCCGCCTGCGGCGTCAGAATGGCGGTGACGGCGTGATCGGGCGTGAGCATGGCGCGCGCCAGCCGGTTCACGTCGTCCACGGTCACCGACTGGTAGGCTTGGGCAAGGTCGTCCGGCGTGTTCAGGCCCTGGAACGCCACCGCCCGCGACCAGAGTTCGGCAAGGCCGGAAATACTGTCCGCCGAGTAGGCGAGTTGCGCGAGTTCCTTGCGCTGCGCCGCGGCCACGAGATCGGGCGGCACGCCATGGGCGGCGATATCGGCAATGACACCGCGCATGTCATTGAGTAATGGCGTCGCGTCGCCACCCTTGGGGAAGGCGCCGAGCGTTACGAGATAGCCGACATCGGGCTTCGGTTCGTAGGCAACTTCGGTGAGCAACGCACGCCCCGCGGGCACCAGGCCATAGAGTGCGCCCCGCTGGCTGGACAGCACGTCGCCCAAAATATCGGCGGTGGCAAACTCATGGCTCTTGAGGCCAGGCATACGATAAGCGAGCGTTACCACGCCGACCGGAAAATCGGTCGGCAGGTTCAGGGTCTGCGGCTTCACCGGTTGCAATGCGAAGGTCGCGTGTTCGGGAACCGGGTGGCTCGGCACGGCGCCCATAATGGATTTTATTTCATCCAGCGCCTGCTTCGGATCCACGTCGCCCACCACCACCAGGATGGCGTTATTCGGTGCGTACCAGGTGTCGTAGAATTTCTTCAGCAATGCCGCGTCCGTCTTGTCGAAGGACGGGCGCGTGCCGAGCGCGTCATGTTCATACGGCGTGCCGGCGAACATGATGGCCTGCAATTCGGACAGATATTTGTAGATCGGGCTGGAAAGGTCGCGCGAAACCTCCTGCTCGATGGCGCCGCGTTCCTTGTCCCAATCCGCCTGGCGCATCAGCGCGCCACGCATGCGCAGCGCTTCCACGTGCAGGGCGACCGGCAGGTCCTCGGCCGGCGCGGTATAGAAATACTGGGTGACGGTCTCGGTGGTGTCGGCGTTGTAGGAACCGCCGAGGGCTGCGCCCAACTCCGCGAGCTGGTCGCGCGCCAGCCCCTCGGCGCCGCGGAACATCATGTGCTCAGTGGCGTGCGCCGTACCCGGAAAACCCGGCGGCGCGTCGTTGGACCCGGCCAGGTAATTCACTTCCGTGGTCACCACCGGGGCCAGCTTGTCCTGCACGATCACCACGCGCAGGCCGTTGGGCAGGGTGGCACGCTCCACCGCGTCAGGGGCGGGTGCCGCCGCGGCGGGCGCCGCGAGGCAGGTGGCAAGCAGCGCGGCGCGCAGGCTGAGGCGAAGTGACAAGCGGGGTTCTCCTGATACAGGCGGGTAAGTGCGGGATGGCGGCGAGAAAGGCCAGCTTGGAAGCTGCCGCCTTGCAGGAAGATTGTTCTTTTTTGAAAAAAAGAACCAAAAAACTTTTACCGGCCTGTCGCCGACCCACACGACGGGGCGGCTAAGCCCTTAAAGAGCAAAAGTTTTTTGCTTCTTTTTTTCAAAAAAGAAGTCTTTCTTCTTTCACGATATCAACGGGCAACCGCCACACGTGGATTTGCGCGATTACGAAGCTCTGAAATTCCGCCTCGCCGAAGTGCTGCGGGGCGTTGAGACCGCGCTCTGGCGGCGCGGCGAGCGGCCGGATGCGCTGCGCCCGCTGTATCGGCGCCTCGCCGAGGACCGGTTCAACGTGGTCGTGGTAGGGCGCTTCAGCCGCGGCAAGACATCCCTGATGAACGCCATGCTGGGGCGGGACTGGCTGCCCACTGCCGCGGTGCCGCTTACGTCCGTGATCACGGCGGTGAAATACGGCAGCGAGCCGAAGGCCGTGCTCTATTACCACCACACCAGCCTGTTCATGGACGTCAAACTCTGGGAGTTGCCCCAGCACATCACGGAACGCGGCAATCCGGGCAATCGCCGCGGGGTTTCCGTTGCCGAGGTGGAACTGCCGGCCGAGATCCTGCGGCACGGCATCTATTTCGTCGATACGCCCGGCCTCGGCAGTTCGATTGCCGAGAATACACGCAATACCGAACGATTTCTGCCGGAGGCGGATGCGCTGATCCTGGTGACAAGCTTCGACAGCCCGCTGTCCGAGGAGGAGGTGGCGATTGCCGCCCTGGCCAACGCCTCCGGCAGGAAGCTGTTCGTGGTGCTCAACAAGCAGGACGCGGTGGCAGCGTCGGAGCGGGCGGAAGTCGAGGCGCATGTCGCGGCGCGGCTCGACCAGGTTTTTGCGGGCGCGGCGCCGCCGGCTTTTCCGCTTTCCGCGGCGGACGGGCTTGCCGCGCGAAGCTGCGGCGATGCGGCTGCGCTGGCGGCGAGCGGCGTGCCGGCGTTCGAGGCGGCGCTGGGGACGTTCCTGGCGAACGAACGGCGCCGGAATTTCGTTCTGGCGATGTGTGAAAGGCTAGCTGCCTTGTTGCAACAGCAGGATTTACCCGCGCACCTGGCGACGCTCCGGTCGGTGCGCGCGTCGGTGACGGCGGACCGCAGCGATAAAACAACGAGTTCCGTTGCGCTGCCGGCCTTACTGGCTGATTGCGAAATCTGCGCCGCGGCAGCGACGGCAGCGTTCGATGCCCTGGCGAAACTGCAACTGGATGTCAGCGGCGAGCCCGCTTCACGCGAAGCGCTTGCGCGCGAGGGCGGGCTGTGCCGATGGCATTTGCAACAATTTCA